>JAQGMN010000465.1 GCA_028292345.1 Polaromonas sp.
ACCCCAACCTTCCCACGGCATCCCTGCCCATGCGCTACCTGGGCCTGGCCTATGCCCAGGGCATGACCCGGGCCCCATCGTGGCAGCGCTACGCGCTGGCGCTGGTTTTTTTCCTCGTCGCCCTTGCCGCGCGGTTTGAACTGGTCCATGTGCTGCCGGACCACGGCTTTCCCTTCCTGACCTTTTTCCCGGCCGTTTTCCTGGCCACCTATCTGGCGGGGCTGGGCCCCGGGCTGCTGGCATCGGGACTGAGCTTTTTGGCGGCCTGGCTCTTCTTCATCCAGCCGGACCGGTCTGTTGCCCTGACGGGTGCGGACGTGGTCGCATTGACCTTTTTCTCGGCCATCCTGCTCATCAACTGCCTGGTGATTCATTTCATGAAGTCGGCGCTGGCACGCGTGAGCCGTACCGAGCAGCAGTTGCGCGAGTCCAGCCAGCGGCTGCGGCTGGTGCTGAACAACCTGTATGCGTATGTCAGCATCCTCAGCCTGGACGGAACCCTGCAGGAGGTCAATGAGGAAGCCTTGCTGGCGGTTGATCTGAGCAGGGAAGACCTGATCGGGCGTCCCCTGTGGGAAGCGTCCTGGTGGGCCCGCGATGCCAGGCAGCAGGAGCATGTGCGCGGCGCCATCGAGCGCGCCGTCACGGGGGAAACCGCGCGCTTCGACGTCGAGGTGGAGCGTTCCGGAAAGACGTTCACGATTGATTTCCAGGTCGGCCCCCTGCGCGAGGCCAACGGACAGATCACGGCCCTGGTGGCCAGCGGAATGGATGTGACGGACCGGGTGCAGGCGCTGGCCGCGCTGCATGCCAGCCGCAAGGAGGCCGTCAGCGCTGCCGAAGCGGCAGAGGCCGAGCGCCGCGTGCTCGCTGCCATCTTCAACGCGGTCCCGGCCAGCATCATCGTGGCCGACGTGGAAGGCCGGATCCTGCGCATGAACGAGTCCACCGAAGACATCTGGGGCATGGCGCCCTTTTCGAAAAATGTCGACGGCTATGGCCAATGGATGGGCTGGTGGGCCGATGGCTCGGCGCGGCACGGACAGCGGATACTGGCGCACGAATGGGGGCTGGCGCGCTCGCTGCACGGCGAAACCTGCCATGACACCATCGAGATCGAGCCCTTCGGCCGGCCCAACGAGCGGCTGTTCACCATGCTGTCGTCGGCGCCGGTTCTGAACGCTGCCGGCGAGGTGGTCGGCGGCGTGGTGGCGCAGGTGGACATCACCGACCGCATCCATGCCGAAAAGGCGCTGCGCGACCGGCAGCAGCTGCTGCAGAGCACCCTGGACAATTTTCCGACCGCGATTGCCTACAAGGACATCGGCGGCCGCTTCCTGGACGTGAACCACCAGGTGGAAAAGATTCTGGGCATGAGCCGGCAGGCGATCTGCGGCCTGACAATGCACGACCTGGTCCCCGCAGCCGATGCCGATGTCTTGCGCCGGCACGACCTGGAAGTGATGCAGACCCGCCGGGCCATCCAGGCCGAAAAGACCACTCCGCTGAAAAGCGGCACGCTGCGCCAGCTCGACACCAGTTTCCCGCTGGTCGATACCGACGGGCGCGTTTACGGCACCGGCCATATCTCGCATGACATCACCGCCATCCGGGCTGCCGAACAGGCGCTGAACGCCGCCAACGGACAACTGCGCGAAGCCGACCGCCAGAAGGACGAGTTCCTGGCGACGCTGGCGCATGAACTGCGCAATCCGCTGGCGCCGATCCGCACCGCCGCCGAAGTGATACGGCTTCGCAACCCGGCCGACCCAACGGTCCAGCGGGCGCGCACCGTCATCGAGCGCCAGGTGCTGCATCTAACGCGCCTGGTGGACGACCTGCTCGACATCTCGCGCATCACCCGGGGCACCGTGCACCTGCAGCGCGAGAGGCTGGACATTTGCGCCGTGGTGCAGGGCGCCATCGATTCGGTGCAGTCCACGCTCGAAGCCGCCGGGCTGACGCTGACGCACCTGACGGACCAGCCGCCGATTCCCGTTCTCGGCGATGCGACCCGGCTGGTCCAGTGCGTCGTCAACCTGCTGACCAATGCGGTCAAGTTCACGCCGCCCGGCGGCGGCATCGCCGTGCGGGTGGCCCGGGAAGGCGGCACGGTCGCCATCGAGGTCAGCGACAACGGCAGCGGCCTTCCGGCCGGCAGCCTGGAACGGATTTTCGAGCTGTTCGTCCAGGAGCGCCCGAGCGGCCTGCACGGCAACACCGGACTGGGCATCGGCCTGGCGCTGACGCGCAAGCTGGTGCTGCTGCATGGCGGCAGCGTGCACGCCGCCAGCGCGGGCCTCGGCCAGGGCAGCACCTTTCGCATCGAACTGCCAGCCGATGATTCTCCCCAGGTCGTGCCAGCGCCGCCGGCCGAAGCGCTGCCAGCCGATGGTGCCGGCGCGCGCCTGCTGGTGGTGGAAGACAACCGGGACGCGGCCGACCTGCTCGCCGAAATGATGGAGATGATGGGCTTTCGGGTCAGCGTGGCCTACACCGGCGAGGCGGCGCTCGCCGCCATGCGTAAAGACATGCCCGATGCGGTGCTGATGGACATCGGCCTGCCCGACATCAACGGCTACGAGGTCTGCCGCCGCCTGCGCCAGCTTCCGGCCGCAAGGCAGCCGGTGGTCATCGCCCTGACCGGATGGGGCAACGACAACGACCGCGACCGGGCCACCGGGGCCGGCTTCAACGGGCACCTGACCAAGCCCGCCGAACCCGACCGGATCGTCGCGCTGCTGCATGAACTGCTTGCCGCCGCGCCCTGACCGGAAAGAACGCAGCGCCGGGGCGCCGCGCACCGTGGATTCAGCGGCCGGCCACCAGGGACGCCAGCAGGCCGGGTTCGAAATGGCGCTCGACATAGTCGGCCAGCCCGTCGAACACCGATTCCAGCGTCGGCGTGGCCGCGCCAAACAGCGCCTGCAGCACGCGCGGGTCTTCGAACATGCCGTGCAGATACAGGCCCAGCACATTGCCGGCGCCGTTCTGCCAGGCCAGGCCGTCGGGCATGACCGGCCGGGCGGTGTCGCCCGCCGCTGCCATGGCCGGATGCGGCGCGGTCTGGCCGTGGTGGATTTCGTAGCCCTGCACCGCCACGCCCGACAGACCGGCCCACGGCCCGCCCACGCTGGCGAACGCGGCCTGCCGATGCTGAACGGTCTTGGCTTCGTCAAACAGCGTGACCACCGGCAGCAGGCCCAGTCCGGGGCCGTTGCCGTCGATGCCGTGCGGATCGATCAAGGCTTCGCCCAGCATCTGCAGGCCGCCGCAGATGCCCAGCACCGCCCCGCCCCGGCCGGCGTGCGCGGCGACCGCTTGGTCCAGCCCCTGCGCGCGCAGCCAGGCCAGGTCGGCGCTGGTGGCCTTGGAGCCGGGCAGGATGACCCAGTCGGCATCGACCAATTCCGCAGGGCTGCGCACCCACTTCAACCGAACGCCGGGAACGTTCTTCAGCGGCTGGAATTCGTCGAGGTTGCTGATGCGCGGGTAGGCGATGACGGCGATCACTGCCGGCGCAGCCCGAGCCGCCGGGCCGCCCCAAGGCCGGGCCGCCCCCCCGGGGGGCAGCGAAGCACACGAAGTGGCAAGCGTGGGGGCCATAAAAGTGCTGCGGTCGTCGAACACGCCGTCTTCCTCCGGCAGGCCGTGCTGCCACCACATCGGCAGCACGGCGACAGTGGGCACGCCGGTCAGGTCCTGCAGCATCTGCGGCCCCGGCGCGAGCAGGCTGGCGTCGCCCCGGAACTTGTTGAGCACAAAGCCCCGGATCAGCCGGCGCTCGGCCTCGTCCAGCATGGCCCAGGTGCCGTACAGGTGGGCAAACGCGCCGCCCCGGTCGATGTCGGTGACCAGCAGGCAGGCGGCGTTGGCATGCAGCGCGACGCGCATGTTGACGATGTCGCTGGACTTGAGGTTGATCTCGGCCGGCGAGCCGGCGCCCTCGATCACCACCACGTCGTTCTCGGCCAGCAACTCATCGAGCGCCTGCGCTACCACTGGCCAGACCGACAGGCTGCGGCCGCGCCACTCCATGCGCGAGAGTTCGGCATTGACCTGGCCCATCAGCACGACCTGGCTCTGCGTGTCCTTTTCGGGCTTGAGCAGCAGCGGGTTCATGCGCACATCGGGAATGCAGCGGGCCGCGAGCGCCTGGAAATACTGCGCGCTGCCGATCTCGCCGCCCGCCACCACGCGGGCGTTGTTGCTCATGTTCTGCGCCTTGTACGGCGCGACCTTCAGGCCCTGGCGGGCGTAGTGCCGACACAGCGCGGTGGTCAGCCAGCTCTTGCCGGCGCCGCTGGTGGTGCCGAGGACCATGACGGCTTGGGCGCGGTGGTTTTTGGTTTTGGCCGGGTTGGATGTCAAGACAAGCCGCCTTTCACAAATATCGCTGCATCACTGCCTGCTTTTTGGCGGCTGCGGCGGCGATAGTGGCTTGGGCTTGGGCTTCGGCGATGGCTTGCATCAGCCTTTGAATTTGAGAGACAAAATGTTGCTGCTCGGAGAGTGACGGAATGGGTTACTTTTGTATACGCAGCAGATTTCTTGCTAAAGCCCATGGCGTGAAGCGAGTCGGGAAGTTGACTTCGGTTAATCATGAATAAGTTGACAGTGACAAATAATTATTTGTCTGCATTAGGTAAAAATTCATCCCCAGCCTGCGCGGCCACGTCTGGCACCAGACTGAGAAAACGCTCAAAGTCCTCGCGCTTGCCCAAGGCGGCTTCGCGGCGCAGGTAGTCCAGGGTTTGAAATGAAGCCAGCTTTTCAGCAGCCGCACTGGCGATGAACTGGTTGACGGAAATACCGTCCTTGCGGGCCAGCAGCTTGATGCTTTCATGGAGCGAATTGGGCAGCCGGATGGTGAGTGCGGTCATGGTGACTTCTCCTTCAGGATTTGTAAAAACTCAGCAGGGGTGATGGCCCGAACGCCCAGTTGTTCGGTGCGGCGAAAGTCCTTGATGTTGTGCGTGACGATGTAAGTGCAGCCCGCCGCCACCGCGCATTCAAGCACCATGTCGTCGTCCGGGTCGCGCAAAAACGGGCGCCATAGAAAATGAATGTCCTGCAAATGCGACAGGCTGACCAAATACCGGAGAAAGCCAAGTGCCGCATCGGCATCTGCACCGGGCGGCAAATGCTCTGGCCTGCTCAACACCGCCTGCCACTCGGTATAAACCGCCACCGAGAGGCATATCTGGAAATGCCGATGCGGCAGCGACGCTATCAGCGCAAAACTTGCCCCCTTTCGGGACCGGGCAGCAGCCACCAGTACGGAAGTGTCTAAAACGATTCTTGTGGTTGCATCCATATAACCACCATTTTAGGGCTATAGGTCAAATTTTCCATGCACGTCCCAGCGCCTCCTGCGCCAGCGGCGGCTGCACGCTGATGCGCACCTGGCCGGGCAAGCCGAAGGAAGCGGTGTCGCGCAGCTTGATGCCGTGGCTGCGCAGCCTGTCCAGCGCCTGCTGCAGGCTCAGGCCTTCGGGCAATTTGGGACGGGTGCAGTAGAAATTCGCATCGCTGGCAAGGCAGGTCCATCCCATGGATTCGCACAGCGCAATTTGCCGCGCCTTCCAGTTGCGCAGCGTGTCCAGGCTGTCGGCCAGCCAGGCTTGCACGTCGGGATCGGTCCAGGCTTGCAGCAGCGCCACGCCATGCGCGCCGACCGGCCAGGAGGCGCTGAGCTGGTCGAGCTGAAAGACGGCCTCTTCAGCGCCCACGGGCGCAATCGCGTAGGCGGCGCGCACGCCGGTCAGGCCCAGCGCCTTGTTCGGCGTCCAGAGCTGCCAGACGGTCTGCAGCTGCGCTGCCGTCAGCGACGGCGCACCGCCAAGCCGAAGCGGTTCGTAGGCGCGGTCGAGCACGAGCATGGCGTTTTCCGCTCGTGCATCGGCCATTTCATCCAGCCCTGCCTGGGCGGCGCCGAGCGGGCTGGACGGCTCGCAGGCCCACAGCAATTGCGCCTTGGCGGCATCGCTGGCCAGCGCCAGCCGGTGGGCGCGGGCGGCCTGCGCATAGTCGCCGTAGCTGTGCGGCGGCAGCCAGACCGCGCCGCCCTGCCCGGCCCGTCGCGCGGTTTGCGCCGCC
>JAQGMN010000466.1 GCA_028292345.1 Polaromonas sp.
CGGTCTGCGGCAACACGAGTTCGCGGAAGGCGTCGACATAGGCCTGCTGCTCGTCTTCTTCCATCCAGGTGAGGCCGGGGAAGTACGACACGAGCGGCACGTCGGGATAGTCGGACAGCACTTCGGCCACCGCCGCGACACCTTCGGCCGAGCCGAGGAAGCCGACCTTCCAGGCGCCGATGGTCACGTCTTCGAGAATGCTGCGGGCCTGTTCGGCCACCACGTCGGCGTCGAGCGCGCTGTGGTCGAAGACTTCCGCGGTGTCGCGCAGCACGATGGAGGTGACCACCGGCAGGCCATGGGCGCCCATGGCGGCGATGGTGGTCACGTCACCCGCGATGCCGCCGGCGCCGCTCGGGTCGCTGGAGTTGAAGGTCATCACGCAGACCGGCGCCGATTGGTCCTGGCCTTCCTGCGTGGTCTGGGTGTCTGGGGAGGGAGAGGTCGAGGCAGCGGTCATGGAGGACTGGGCGGTCGTTTCGATCGTTCTGCGGGTGGGCGTTCCGGGCGTTCGGAAGGCTCGAGAAAGCGATCAGGAATGTTGTTCAGGTGCCGACAACCTCTTGGAGATTTGAGAGTTTGCATAGCTACAATCTTCCAACATTGTAGTGAACCGACCGGACCAAAGTGACTGAACCGCGTACCTGGATGTGCCTCATCTGCGGATGGATGTATGACGAAGCCGTGGGAGACCCCGACAGTGGTCTGGCCCCCGGCACTCGCTGGGAGGATGTTCCGATGAACTGGACATGTCCCGAGTGCGGCGCGCGCAAGGAAGACTTCGAGATGGTGCAACTCTGATCGATCCCCGGACTGTCGCGGGCGTGTAGACGCGCCGAGCAGTCGAAGTCGGCACGGCGTGCCGGCATGACGTACCGGCGCCGGGGCCTGAATGATCGAGTCAAGGAGTGTTCGTGATCGATGAAGCCGCGGAGTTGTTCGGTGAGTTGCCCGCCACCACCAAGGTGCTGGTCATCGACGACAGCAATACCATTCGCCGCAGCGCGGAGATCTTCCTCAAGCAGGGCGGCTACGAAGTGCTCCTGGCCGAGGACGGATTCGATGCGCTGTCCAAGGTCAACGACCACGATCCGCACCTCATCTTCTGCGACATCCTGATGCCGCGGCTCGATGGTTAACAGAACTGCGCCATCATCTAGCGCAACCCCAAGTTCGACGGCGTCCCGGTCTTCATGCTGTCTTCGAAAGACGGCCTGTTCGACAAGGCACGCGGGCGCATGGTGGGCTCGCAAGACTACTTGACCAAGCCGTTCACCAAGGACCAGTTGCTGCTGGCGGTCGAGCAGCATCGGCGAGTCGGCTGAAGGGCCTGGACACGAACATGCCGGTTCACAAGATCCTCCTGGTCGACGACTCCAAGACCGAACTCCATTTCCTGTCCGACCTGCTGTCGCGTGAAGGCTTCGCCGTCACCACGGCGCAGAACGGCGAGGAGGCCATGCGCCGCCTTGGCGAGGACAAGCCCGACGTCATCCTGATGGACGTCGTGATGCCCGGCCAGAACGGCTTCCAGCTCACCCGTGCCATCACCCGCGATCCGCGGTTCGTGGACGTGCCGGTGATCATGTGCACCAGCAAGAACCAGGAAACCGACAAGGTCTGGGGCATGCGCCAGGGCGCTCGCGACTATGTCGTGAAGCCGGTCGACCCGAAGCAGCTGATCGCCAAGATCCGCGCCTTCGATCGATGAGGACGCCGCCCCTCCATGGCTGACCGGCAAGCGCTGCGCGACCTGCAGGCGCGCCTGGCCGAGCGGCTTCGCGCCACCAAGACCGAAGACCGCAAGCTGTCGTGGCTGGCCGTCGAGTGCGGCAGCCAGAAGCAGGGCCTGCTGTTTCCCTTGCCCGAAGCGGGCGAGATCTTCGCCATGGCGCCGCTGATGCGCGTCTCGCACACCCATCGCTGGTTTCTCGGCGTGGCCAACCTGCGCGGCAGCGTGAACGGCGTGATCGACCTGGCCGGCTTCCTCGGCCTGCGCGCAGCCGCCGAAGCGCCACCCGAACATGCCCGTCTGGTCGGCCTGAACGGCGCATTCGAACTGAACTGCGCGCTGCTGGTGGACAGCCTGGCCGGGCTGCGCAATGCCGAGCAGCTCAGCCTGGTGGCTGCCGACGGCCAGCCGCGGCCCGCCTTCGCGGGTGAGCGTTACCGAGACGAACAAGGTCGCGTGTGGCAGGAGCTCAAGCTTTCCGCCCTGGCGGTCGATGAGGCATTTCTAGCCATCGTTCAGTGATACGGCAAGAGCGCGGGCAAGAGCCTGGCAGGAGCCTCGTGACAGCCCACGCAAGGCGCGTGTGAAAGCACGTGCAGGCAGGCGGCCGAGAGGCGGCTGAGGCTCGTGCCGAGCGGGCCGTCGCAGGCCTGCCGAAAACGTCGCCATGCCTGCCGATCTGGTGCACCATGCTCCGGCTCGCAGGCACCGCCCGACCACTGACTCGACCCGATGGACCCGGCAGCAGCACAAGAGGTGTCATGAGCGTTCTGAATTCGATCAAGGGCTTCGGCAAAGGCATTCCATCGACCATGATGGCGGGCCCGAGCATTTCATTCGCACCCCAAGGAGTCGGCCGCTTGGCATCCTCACACCCTTCAGCCCCCATCGCGCGAGACCGGCTCGACCTCGACCTGCCGTCGATCCTGCCGGCGCCGGACGGCCCGAGTCGCCATTCGGCCGACTCGTCGCTGCACTCCGAGCTGCCGAACTCGATGATCGGCGACTACGACTCGCTTCCCCGTCGGCGCACCAGCCCCGACGCCACCTTGCCGCTGATCGGCGGCATGTCGGTCGGCGGGCAGCGGCGCATCCTCGGCGCCATGATGGTCGCGGGCCTGCTGTGCGTGCTCTACGACAGCGAGTCGCTGCGGGCGAGCCTCGGCATGTCGGGCTTCAGGGGCGCCGGCATCGTGGCGTTCGCGATCGCGACCATCGCGCTGTTCCTCGGCGCCGTCGGCTTCCTGCGCCTGTCGGAAACCGACCAGGCGCGACGCGACTCGTTCTCCGACGCCCATCGCCTCGAAGCCGAACGCCAGGAGCGTGAAGCCAAGCGCGTTAACGACGCCAACCAGGCCGCCATCCTTCGCCTCATGAACGAGCTGCAGACCGTGGCCGAGGGCGACCTCACGCAACAGGCCACCGTCACCGAGGACATCACCGGCGCCATCGCCGACTCGGTCAACTACACGGTAGAAGAGCTGCGCAACCTGGTGTCGGCCGTTCAGGGCACGGTGGGCCGCGTCACCCACACCACCCAGCAGGTCGACGAGACTTCCACCGAGCTGCTCGCCACGTCCACCGAGCAGCTGCGCGAGATTCGCGAGACCGGCGAGTCGGTGCTGCAGATGGCCGGCCGCATCAACGAGGTGTCGGCCCAGGCCCAGCAGACCGCCGAGGTGGCGCGCCAGTCGCTGCGAGCGGCCGAGAGCGGCCTGCACGCAGTGCAGGACACGATCGGCGGCATGCACTCGATCCGCGACCAGATCCAGGAGACGTCCAAGCGCATCAAGCGCCTGGGCGAGTCGTCGCAGGAAATTGGTGAAATCACCGAGCTGATTTCCGACATTACCGAGCAGACCAATGTGCTGGCGCTCAATGCCGCCATTCAGGCGGCATCGGCAGGGGAAGCCGGACGGGGTTTCTCGGTGGTGGCCGAAGAAGTGCAGCGGCTCGCGGAGCGTTCGGCCGATGCAACGCGCCAGATTTCGGCGCTGGTCAAGGCCATTCAGACCGATACCCAGGATGCGGTGGCGGCCATGGAGCGCTCGACCCAGGGCGTGGTCGAAGGCGCGAAGCTGTCCGACAACGCCGGCACCGCATTGACCGAGATTGACCAGGTGTCGCGTCATCTGGCCGAGCTGATCGAACAGATTTCCGATTCCGCATCCCGGGAGGCGGCTTCGGCCAATGTGGTGGCTGACAACATCCAGCACATTTTCGTGGTGACGGAGCAGACCGGGGAAGGTACCCGTTCCACTGCGCAGCAGGTGCGTGATCTGTCCCGCATGGCTGAAGAACTCCGGCAGTCGGTGTCCCGATTCAAGATCGTGTGACGCGCTCGCCAAGCCCCTGACTGCGAACACCGATTCCTGAACCTGCCTGATATTTATGCACCCCATGGTCACGAATTCAATTGCCGCCCAACCCGATGCCGCCATGAGTGACCTGGGCCCGCTGGCCTGGGTGCTCAATGAGCTCTGCAAATCGCTGGAGGCCGCCACCAAGGCGCTCAAGCGATTTACAAAAGAGGCTGAAGCAGGACGCGGTTCTGATCTGGGTGCGGCGGACGTCAGCCAGCTTCGCGCCGCACGCCAGCAACTGCACCAGGCGGTTGGCGTGCTGGAAGTGGTCGGTCTTGCGGAGCCTGCCATGGTGCTGCGCGCCATGGAGGCTGCCGTGCAAAAGTTCGTTCACCAGCCCGAACTGTGCAGCCAGGACGCGGTCGCCAAAATCGAGTACGCCAGCTTTGCCCTGACAGAGTATCTCGAAGGCGTGCTGGCCGACAAGCCCTTTTCCGCCGTGTCCCTGTTTCCGCAATACCGCAATGTTCAGGAGCTTGTGCGAGCCGAGCGCATTCATCCGGCCGATTTGTGGTCCTATGAGTGGCGCTGGCTTGAGCCGGAAGTGCCTGCGGTTGACGCTCGTCCCTACGGAAGCGATGCGCGCGAGTTGCTTGACAGTGCCGTTCTCCAGCTGATGAAGGGCAAGGCCCCGCAAGCCGCGGCCAGCCTGAAGGAGCTCAGCCTGGGATTCGCTGCGGCTCAGACCCAACGGCAGCCGAGGATTTTCTGGTTGCTTGCGGCCGGGTTTTTTGAGGCCATTGCGCATAACCTGCTGGGCTCCGATCTTTACGTCAGGCGGGCCGCTTCCCGCGTCCTGTTGCAATACGCCTCTTTGTCCCGAGGCGAGGGCGTCATTGCGGAGCGTTTGGTCCTGGATCTGCTGTTCTTTTGCTTTCAAGCGGTGTCTGGGCGCGCCAGTGACACGCCTGTGCTTTCGGCGGTTCGCTTTGCCTATGGACTCGCCCGTTTCAAGCCCGTGGACTATGAACTGGTTCAGTTTGGCCGTTTTGACCCCGCACTGCTGGCACAGGCGCGCAAGCGCATTGTTTTGGCCAAGGATGCATGGTCTTCGCTGTGCGCGGGTGACAGTACAAAAATCAAGCAGGTCGCCGATCAGTTCAGCCTGGTGACTGATTCGCTGCGAAAACTTCATGCAGCCAGTGAATCGCTTGCGCAGGCCCTGTCCCAGGCGATTGAAGCCACGGCAAGCAGGAGGCAGGTGCCTGGCATTCCCCTGGCCATGGAAGTCGCGACTTCCATGCTTTATCTTGAAGCCGTGTTCGACGACCTGGACCCTTCCGATCCGCAATTGGCGATCCGGACCGCCAGTCTGGCAGAGCGGCTGCAGGGCGTCATCGATGGCGGGGCACCCCGGCCGCTGGAAGGCTGGATGGAGGAGTTGTACCGCCGGGTCAGCGACAAGCAGACCATGAGCAGCGTGGTGAGCGAACTGCGCGTCGCGCTGGCTGAAATTGAAACCTCGCTCGATCTGTTCTTTCGCAATTCGCAGGACAAGACCCGTCTGGAACCGGTACCGGGGCAGTTGGCGCAGATGCGCGGTGTGCTGTCCGTGCTGGGCCTTGAGCAGGCTTCGCGGGCAGTGCTGCAAATGAAGGGCACTGTCGAGCAAATGCTCGACACCGAGATCGATGACCAACAGGTGCGCGCGGCAGGAACCTTCGAGCAGCTTGGCAACAACCTGGGGGTCTTGAGTTTCCTGATCGACATGCTCAATTACCAGCCAGCGCTGGTGAAAAAACTGTTTGTTTACGATGAGGAAAAAGACCAGCTGACCTCCTTGATGGGACGCCCGCCAGGTGCCGGCGATGCCGCTTCGTCCATCACGGTGAAGACCGAGCCGGTTTCACCAAATTCTGTCGTTGCTATGGAAAACGACAAGAACTCATTCTTCCAAGAGATGGCGGGCGATCGCTCCGAAGAGGCGCCAAGGCTGGAAAGCACGGTCGTTCCACGGGCCGGCTTTCAATCGTTAGCGCCTGCGGACGATGGCGCATTTCATCTGCCGGCTGAAGCCCCGGCACCGATCGACAGGATGCCCTTGCCTTCAGCTGCGCTTGAGGCACCGGCGCCGATCGATTTCGAAGAAGATGATTTGCGCGATATCTTTCTTGAAGAAGCCCGGGAAGTTGCCGGCCATGCCGTGCTGGCAATCGCGATGCTGGAGAGCCATCCTGACGACCTGGAGCAGCTGACGGTATTGCGGCGCGCCTTTCATACGCTCAAGGGCAGCGCCCGAATGGTCGGGCTGGACGAGTTTGGCGAAGCCGCCTGGGCGATGGAGCAATTGCTCAACAGCTGGCTGGCTGATCAGGCCGCGGCTAGCAGCGAATTTCGTGCCTTGTGCGGCGAGGTCATGGCCGGCCTGGAACGCTGGATCGATGCCATCGAGGGCAACCACGACAGCGCGTGGTCAGCCCTGGGGTTCTGTGACAGCGCACAAGCCATGCGCATGGAGCGGCGTTACCTGGCCCTGAATATTTCTGTCCGGTCTGGCAACGGGTCTGAAATTTCTACCCCGGATGAAGTAGCTGAAACGCAAACTGCCTCCCGGATCGGCGCTGGTTTTGAGCGCGATCCCCTGCCTGCATTTTTCCTTGAAGATGTATCCGGCATTGCAGCGACGGTCCTTCCCGAGAGGCAAGCCGATCCGATTCCTGCCGAACTGGAAGAACTGGATTTCGACAGCTTGTTCCCGGCGTCCTCCGAGCGCAGCGTTGCGCCTGCAGTGGCTGATTCTGTCAAGGCGTCTCATGTTTTGGGTGCAGCGTTCCAGCCTGAAACGCCTTCTGGCATTCCAGCAGGCGGCAGCACCGCCATGCTGGATCAAGCGCACGAAAGCGAGCCGCATGACGAGAAGGAAAGAGTGGATGACGCGGTCAAGGTCATCGATGGCTTGCGCATAGGCATTCCGCTTTACAACGTTTATCTGAATGAGGCTGACGAATGGTCGCGCCGGCTGGTCAGCGAAGTGGCCGAATGGGCGCTAGAAAGCCATCAGCCCATCAGTGCTTCCACCGTGGCGCTTGCCCATTCGCTGGCAGGAAGCTCTGCAACGGTGGGTTTTCTCGCCTTGTCCGACCTGGCAAGAGCGCTGGAACATGCGCTTGAAAATTCCCACAACCACCACAGCCATGGTGCCGGCGCCTATGGCGAATTGTTCATCGAGGCCTCCGAGGACATACGCCGCTTGCTGCACCAGTTTGCGGCTGGTTTTCTCAAGCAGCCCCTGCCCGGCCTCCTGGAGCGCCTGGCCGGGCTTGAGTTTTCCGATTCGGTCACTCCGGAAACAGACGACGATGGGCTTGGCAGCCTTGATGACCTGCCGCCTGCCGAGGCAGCCGGATTGCCTTGGCCCGCAGAAGCTCCGATGCCTGGCCTTGGCAGAGCCATCAGCCAGGCTGCGTACGACGATGACCACGACGACATCGATGCCGTCGATGTGGTTGATCTTGACCTGTTCCCGATTTTTGAGGAAGAGTGCGCCGAACTCATGCCGCGCCTGGGTTCGGCCCTGCGTCAATGGGCAGAAACGCCGGCTGACCCCGGCCCACGGTCGGAAGTGCTGCGCGTGCTGCACACCCTCAAAGGCAGCGCACGCCTTGCCGGGGCGATGCGCCTGGGAGAAATGGCCCACCGCATCGAGTCCGAGTTTGCCTTCATTGGATTGCAAGCGCCTGCCAGCCAGGAAATCGAGTTTTTGTTGACACGTTTTGACGCGATGCAAAATGCGTTTGAAAGTTTGCGCCGTCTCGATGCCGCAGCGCCGCAGGACATGCTCGTCCAGGCTGAAACCCTGCCTGGCATTACCATTGAACCGGATCCGCAGGACCTTCATGTTTTCCTGTCTGAAAATGATGCTGAGGAAAATGATGTTGAAATTTCCCCCTTCATCGACAGCACCCGTGTTACTACCAGTGCCAATGCCCATGCCAGAAAAATTGAAATTCCCGGACCGCAAGCCATGGTCATGCAGCCCTTGCGGCAGGCTGCCAATGCCAGCATTCGGGTGCGCACCCAGTTGCTTGACCGCATGGTCAACCAGGCCGGTGAAGTCATGATCAGCCGCTCACGCCTGGAGGCAGAAGTGGGTCAGCTGCGCATGTCCCTGACCGACATGACCGGCAGCCTGACGCGTTTGCGGCAGCAGCTGCGCGACATCGAACTGCAGGCTGAAACCCAGATGCAGTCGCGTCTGGCGCTGGCCAAAGAAGCCAAGGCAGGTTTCGATCCGCTGGAGTTCGACCGCTTTACCCGCGTTCAGGAATTGACCCGCATGATGGCCGAGTCGGTGAACGACGTGGCTACCGTGCAGCGCACACTGCAGCGCACGATTGAAGCCACGGAAGACGACCTGGTCGCCCAGGGCCGACAGGCACGCGAACTGCAGCGCGATTTGCTGCGTACCCGCATGGTGGAGTTTGAAAGCGTTTCCGAGCGCTTGTACCGCGTGGTCCGGCAAACGTCCAAGGAAACCGGCAAGCAGGTGCGGCTCGATTTGCACGGCGGCAACCTCGAAATGGACCGGGGCATGCTGGACCGGATGATGCCCGCCTTCGAGCACCTGCTGCGCAACTGTCTGACCCATGGCATCGAAGCGCCAGAGGCGCGGATTCGCGCGGGCAAGGATGCGGTGGGCCTGATCACCATCCAGCTGCGCCAGGAAGGCAATGACGTCTCCGTGCAGCTGGGCGATGACGGTGCCGGCCTGGACCTGGCCCGCATCCGTGCGCAGGGCGTCAAGCAAGGACTCATGACGGCCGATCAGGCAAGGGATGACGAAGCCACCGCCAACCTGATCTTCCTTTCGGGTTTTTCAACTGCGCAGGAAGTGACCGAACTGGCCGGGCGCGGCATTGGCCTGGATGTGGTGCGAAGCGAGGTGATTTCACTCGGCGGCCGCATCAAAACCTCGACCGTCGCAGGCAAAGGGACGGAATTCACCATGGTCTTGCCGCTGACCACGGCCGTGACGCAGGTGGTGATGGTTCGCGCAGGCAGCATGTCGGTCGGGGTGCCGGCCAATGTGGTGGAAACCGTGCGCCGCGCTTCCGGTGCCGAGCTGCAGCAGGCTTATCGCTCCGGCGTGCTGGACGTGGGCGGCGAGCCGGTGCCCTTTTTCTGGTCGGGCGCCTTGCTGCAGGCCTCGCATTTCAGCAGCGAAGCCCAGACCAAGACCACCCCAGTCGTTGTTTTCCGAAGCGCCGCGCAGCGCGTTGCCATGCACGTTGACGAGGTGCTCGGCAACCGCGAAGTGGTGGTGAAGAACCTCGGTCCCCAGCTGTCGGGACTGCCGGGACTGACCGGCATGTCGATGCTGCCGTCGGGTGCCGTGGTGCTGATCTACAACCCCGTGGCCTTGGCCGCGGTCTACGGCGAGCAGGCACGGGCATGGAGCAAGAACTACCTGGACCACGATGCGGCCCGGCTTGCCGGTCGCCCGACGGACGGCATTTCCCCCGCCCTGGCGGCGCCGCAAACCCCCCTGATCCTGGTGGTCGATGATTCCATCACCGTGCGCCGCGTGACCCAGCGCCTGCTGCTGCGCGATGGCTACCGGGTGGCCATGGCCGCCGACGGGCTGCAGGCCCTTGAAAGGCTGCAGGAAGAAATCCCGGCGGTGGTGCTGTCGGACATTGAAATGCCGCGCATGGACGGGTTTGACCTGGCGCGCAACATCCGGGCCGATGCGCGCATGAAAGGCCTGCCGATCATCATGATCACGTCGCGCATTGCCACAAAGCACAACGAGCATGCCGTGGAACTGGGCGTCAACCATTACCTGGGCAAGCCTTACTCCGAAGACGAGTTGCTGCGGCTGATCCGGCAATACTGCTCGGTGCAGGCTGCTGTTTCGGCATAAAAAAGGCCTTTTGCGCAGGCGGGCAGGGCGCCAGCTGCTACTGAAAAAATAGCAGAAAGTCGTCAGGCCTTTTTCACGATCGCATACCGCTGCAGGGTCAGCGTCCGTGCTTCGGCATGGTCGACCAGCGGCATCGGGTAGTTGCTGCCCAGCGCCACGTCCGCACCCATCAGTTCCACCCCGGGAGCCAGCCAGGGGCTGTGCAGCGCAGCCTTGGGCAGCCGGGCGAGCGCCGGCAGGTACCTTCGGATGAACTTTCCGTCCGCGTCGAACTTTTCGCTCTGGCTGACCGGGTTGAAGATGCGGAAATAAGGCTGGGCATCGCAGCCGGTGCTGGCGGCCCACTGCCAGCCCCCATTGTTGGAAGCCAGCTCGAAATCATTGAGCTTTTCGGCAAAATAACGCTCGCCCCAGCGCCAGTCGATGCCCAGGTCCTTGACCAGGAAACTGGCCGTCACCATGCGCAGGCGGTTGTGCATGTAGCCGGTCTGGTTGAGCTGGTTCATGGCGGCGTCGACCAGCGGATAGCCGGTCCGGCCTTCGCACCAGGCGAGGAACAGCGACTCGGCCTTTTCGCCGTGTTCCCATTGAACCGCGTCGTATTCGGGTTTGAAGGCGCTGCCCGCCACATGCGGAAAGTTCGACAGGATCTGGGCGTAAAAGTCGCGCCAGATCAGCTCGCCGAGCCAGGTGGCCGCGCCTTCATTGTCCGCGTGGTGCGCCAGCGCGACAGAGGCCAGTTTTCGGACCGAAACGGTTCCGAAGCGCAAATGGACGCTCAGGTAACTTGGACCCCGGATGCCGGGAAAGTCGCGGGTGTCCCGGTAATTTCTCATCCGGGCCAGGAAGTCTTCAAACAGCGCGTTCCCGCCCTGGCTGCCGGCCGGCAGCTTGAGCGCTGGCAGGTTGGTCGCTTCAAACCCGAGTTCGGCCAGCGACGGCATGTCGGCCGCTTCGTTCGCGGGCAGGGGCGCCAGAGCGGCGCCGTATTTTTCCACCCTATAGGGCTTGAGGTAGAAGGCATCGACCTTTTTCAGCCAGGCATTCTTGTACGGCGTGAACACGCTGTAGGGCTTGCCGGCCAGCGTCAGCACCTCCTGGCGTTCAAAAACGACATGGTCCTTGAAGGTGTGAAACGCCACGCCCTGGCTTTCCAGCGCCGCCTGCACCTGCGCATCGCGCGCCAGGCTGTAGGGCTCGTCGTCGTGGTTGGCGAACACGGCTTGCGCCGACAGTTGACGGGCCAGCGCGGGCAGGGCGCCGCCTGCCGCCTCGTGGCGCACCAGCAGACCGGCCGGAGGCGCCGGGTCGTGGCCAGATAGCTGCGCCAGTTGGCCGTTCAGGTCCACCAGCGATTCCCGGATGAATTCCACGCGCCGGTCGGCCCTGGGAAGCGCATCCAGGATGGACCGGTCAAAAATGAAGGCGCAATAGACCTGTTCGCAGGATTTCAGCGCATGGTGGAGCGCCGCATTGTCCTCGGTCCGCAAGTCCCGCCGGAACCACATCAGCCCTGTCTTGTATTTTTTCTGCATGCGGCAATGGTAGTGAAAAGAACACAAGCCTGAAGCCGCACGTCTTTTAGCGGAAAAGATTGGCCCTGAAGGTCGGATGCTTGCAACCGGCGCGCTTCGCCTGCTGAAAGTCAGCGCGTAAAATCTCCCGATGGCCACGGAATCCACCCCTTCGATCAACCTCACGCACCACTTCCTCATTGCCATGCCCGGGCTGGAGGATGAGGGCTTCTCGAAAAGCGTGATCTACATGTGCGAGCACAGCGAGCGGGGCGCCCTGGGCCTGATCATCAACAAGCCCAGCGACATCAATGTCCAGGGATTGTTCGACAAGGTCGAATTGCCGCTGCGCCGCGAAGACCTGACGCAAACGCCGGTATTCCAGGGCGGCCCGGTGCAGACCGAGCGCGGCTTTGTGCTGCACGAATCCATGATGCCCGGCAGCGAATCGGTCTATGCCTCGACCATGTCGATCCCGGGCGGCCTGGAAATGACCACGTCCAAGGATGTGCTCGAAGCGCTGTCCACCGGCGCAGGTCCGCGCAAGGTGTTTGTCTCGCTCGGCTATTCGGCCTGGGGCGAGGGCCAGCTTGAATCGGAGCTGCTCGACAACAGCTGGCTGACGGTGGCTGCCGACCTGGGCGTGATTTTTGACACGCCTGTCGAGGAACGCTACGACAAGGCGCTCAAGCTGCTGGGCCTTGAAAGCTGGATGATCTCGCCCGTTGCCGGACATGGGTGAGCCCCTGGCGGACCCCGATGGTTGTCAGCCGGGCGAGTCGCAGGCGCCAGCACCGCATCCGGTCACGCGCCTGCAGACCTTTCTGGCCTTCGATTTCGGTCTGAAGCGCACCGGCGTGGCCTCGGGCAACAGCCTGACGCGCACCGCCTCGCCGCAAGCCACCATTGCCGCCGAGGGTGTCGCGCGTTTTGCGCTGATCCAGGCGCGCATCCAGGAGTGGCAGCCCGACGCGCTGGTGGTCGGCGTTCCGTTTCATCCCGACGGCGCCAGCCACGACAATACCGTGCGTGCGCAAAAGTTTGCGCGCCAGCTGCGTGGCCGCTTCGGCTTGCAGGTGTTCGAGGTCGATGAACGCTACAGCACCACCGAGGCCCTGGCCGGCGGCGCAAAAGACGCCGATGCCGCATCGGCCTGCATCATTCTGGAACAATTTCTAAGGAGCCTTCCCCATGAGCAGTCTGGTTCTTGACGCCGAGGCGCTGTATGCCGATCTGCTGCGCGGCATGCGCCAGCAGCTGGCCGCTTGCCAGCAGCCGCCCCGGCTGGTGGGTGTCGCGTCGGGCGGTGCCTGGCTGGCCGAGCGCCTGCAACAAGACCTGGGGCTGAACGAAGCCATCGGCATCCTGTCGTCGTCCATGCACCGCGACGATTTTTCGCAGCGCGGGCTGTCGTCCGGCGGCCAGACCGTGCTGCCCTTCGATGTCAACGGCGCGCACCTGATCGTCATCGACGATGTGCTCTACACCGGCCGCACGATCCGCGCCGTGCTGAACGAACTTTTCGACTACGGCCGTCCGGCCAGCGTCCGGCTGATGGTGCTGGTGGACCGGGGCGGGCGCGAATTGCCGGTCCAGGCCGACCTGGCCGTGGCGCGCGTCACGCTGCCGGCGTCGCAGGCGCTGGAACTGGCCCGCGCCGACGATGGCCGCTTCAGTTTTCGCCTGCAGGACATTCAAACCCCCGCCTGAACCCAAAAAAAGCGCAAGAGGAACCCAACGCGTGCTGTACCGACGAAACCCCCAACTCAACAAGAACGGCGAGCTGATCCACCTGCTGTCCACCGAAGGCCTGTCCAGGGACATCCTGACGCAGATCCTGGACACCGCTGAAAACTTCGTGTCGGTCAGCAGCCGCGACGTGAAAAAAGTCCCGCTGCTGCGCGGCAAGAGTGTTTTCAACCTGTTTTTTGAAAACTCCACCCGCACCCGCACGACCTTTGACATCGCCGCGACCCGGCTGTCGGCCGACGTGATCAACCTGGACATTGCCCGCTCGTCGGCGTCCAAGGGCGAGTCGCTGCTCGACACCATTGCCAACCTGAGCG
>JAQGMN010000120.1 GCA_028292345.1 Polaromonas sp.
TGGTCGGCGGGCACAGCGCGCTGTCGAAGGACGAGCGCCTGCTGCGCTTCATCTTTCCCGAGCGGCCGGGCGCGCTGATGAAGTTCCTGAGCCTGATGCGGCCGGACTGGAACATCACCCTGTTCCACTACCGCAACCAGGGCGCCGACTACGGCCGCATCCTGGTCGGCCTGCAGGTGCCCCAGGCGGACCACGGCGCGTTTCAGGAATTCCTGGACACTTTGGGCTACCCGCATGTGGAAGAAACCGACAACCCGGTGTACCGGCTGTTTCTGCAAAGCTGAAAGCGTGCCGCCATGACTTCGGCAGAACCCAAGCCCGACACCTCGACCTGCCCGCGTTGTGGCGCGGGCTTGCGTTGCGGCATGGTGGCGGGCGACGCCGAATGCTGGTGCGCCCGGTTGCCGCATGTGATGACTGTGCCTTTCTCCCTTCCCCTCTGGGGGAGGGTCGGGGTGGGGGCCGGCATAGGCAGTGATGCCTCGAAGAGCCCCCACCCTAGCCCTCCCCCAGAGGGGGAGGGAACAGATCGTGCTGCAGGAGCCTCCTGCTTGTGCCCCGCCTGCCTGAAACAAATTACCGATGAACGACAACACGCGCCTTCACCTCCCAGCGATTGAATCCACTGCCGATGCGCCGCTGCAAGCCCGGCTTCAGCACAAGATTGACCACAAGACCAAACCGCAAGGTGCGCTCGGCCAGCTCGAAACCCTGGCATTGCAGCTGGGCCTGATCCAGCGCAGCGAGTCGCCGGCGCTGCACGGCCCGCAGATGGTGGTGTTTGCCGCCGACCACGGCATTGCCGCCGAAGGCGTGTCGGCCTATCCGCAGGCGGTGACGGTGCAGATGGTCGGCAACATGCTGGCCGGCGGCGCGGCGATCAATGTGCTGGCGCGCCAGCACGGGTTTGCGCTGCAGGTGGTCGATGCCGGCGTGGCCGCCAAACTGCCGGCCCATCCCCAGTTGCAGGCGCGAAAAATCGCCATGGGAACGAAAAACATCTGCATGGAAGCCGCCATGTCGCGGCTGGAGGCGCAGGCCGCGCTCGCGGCCGGCATGCAGGCGGTCGCGGCGCTGCCGGGCAATGTCGTGGCGTTTGGCGAGATGGGCATTGCCAACACCTCGCCCGCCGCGCTGCTGCTGGCGCGGCTGACGGGCGCGAGCATCATGGATGCGACCGGGCGCGGCACCGGGCTGGACGATGCACAGCTGCGGCACAAGCAGGCGGTGCTGGCGCGCGCGCTGACGCGCCATCCGGCCACCGAGCCGCCCGACGCCGTGGCCGAACTGGCGGCGCTGGGCGGCTTTGAAATCGCCATGATGGCCGGCGCCATGCTGCAGGCGGCCAGCGAGCGGCGCGTGGTGCTGGTCGATGGCTTCATCGCCGGCGCGGCGGCGCTGATGGCGCAGGCCCTGGCGCCCGCCGTGCGCGACTACCTGGTGTTTTGCCACCGCTCGGCCGAAACCGGCCACCGCCTGCTGCTGTCGCACCTGGAGGCCAGGCCGCTGCTCGAACTCGACCTGCGCCTGGGCGAAGGCACGGGCGCGCTCCTGGCCTGGCCGCTGGTGCAGTCGGCGGCGAGCTTCCTCAATGAGATGGCCAGCTTCGAGTCGGCCGGCGTGAGCGAAAAGTAGGCAGTCCGATGATCCGGTTCATTCGCCACTTCCTGCTGGCCGTGCAGTTCTTCACCCGCATCCCGGTCACCGGCCGGCTGGCGCAATGGGTGGGGTTCAGCCCCGAGATGCTGCGCGCCAGCGCGGCGCATTTTCCGGGCATCGGCTTCGTGACTGGCGGCGCGGCGGCGGCGGTCTTTGCGCTGGTGTCGGTGCTGCTGCCCGACACCGCCTTCACCGCGCTGGTGGCGGCGGCGCTGTCCACCGTGGCCACGGTCTGGCTCACCGGCGGCTTTCATGAGGACGGCCTGGCCGACGTGGCCGACGGCCTGGGCGGCAGCTACGACCGGGACCGGGCGCTGGAGATCATGAAGGACTCGCGCGTCGGCGCCTTCGGCGCCATGGCGCTGGTGCTGGCGCTGCTGTGCAAGGTGGCGCTGCTGGCGCTGCTCGGCTCGGTCGAGGTGGTGGCCGATGCCGAGGAAATCCCGGCCTTTGGCAGCTGGTACGTGTGCGCCGCGCTGTGGCTGGGCCATGTGGTTTCGCGCGGCTTGCCGCTGGTGATGATCCGGCAGCTAGCCCATGTGGGCGACACCGCCACGTCCAAATCCAAGCCGCTGGCCGACCAGATCTCGGCGGTCGGTCTGGGGGTGGCATTTTTATGGTGTTTTGGTGCCCTTGCGCTTGCCAGCCATGTGATTGATGCTATCAATTTGGCATTTGCCTGCGCCCTGTCGGTGCTGGCGCTGCTGGCGCTGCTGCGCTTTTTCAGGCGCCGCCTGCAGGGCTTCACCGGCGACTGCCTGGGCTGCACGCAGCAGGTGTGCGAAATCGCGTTCTACCTCGGGCTGGCCGCCAGCCTGTAGCGCCGCGCTCACTCCGCGCCGGCAGCGCCGGCGTTCACGCCGGGCGGGCGGCCAGCTTGTCGTTCAGCAGGTCGATCACGGCATCCGGGTCGGTCGGCTTGGTCAGGTGGGCGTCGAAGCCGGCCGCATGCGCCTGCTCGCGGTCGGACTCCTGGCCCCAGCCGGTGACGGCGATCAGCACCGGCTGGGCCAGGCCCGGCATGGCGCGGATGCGGCGGCAGACCTGGTAGCCGTCCATGTCGGGCAGGCCGATGTCCAGCAGCAGCGCATCGGGCGGCCGGGCCGCGACGGCGCGCAGGGCAGCTTCGCCGGTGTATTCGACAGCGGTTTCAAAACCGCTCATTCCCAGCATTTCGGCCAGCATGTCGGCCGCGTCGCGGTTGTCGTCCACCACCAGCACCCGGGCGCCCCCGGCGGCCGGCGCAGGCGCGTCCTGACCCGGGCCTTCCTGGGCTGCCAGGCTGGAAGCCAGCGGCAGCTCGATGCGAAAGCGGCTGCCCTGCCCGGCCCCCGCGCTGGCGGCATGCACCGTGCCGGCATGCAGGGCCACCAGCTTGCGCGTCAGCGCCAGGCCGATGCCCAGGCCGGTGTGGCCGTGGATGCCGCTGGGATTGGCCTGCACGAACAGATCGAAGATGCGTTCGAGGTTGTCGGCGGTGATGCCGATGCCGTTGTCGCTCACCTCGATCACCGCCCGGTGGGATTCCTGCGCCACCCGCAGCGTGATGCGCCCGCCCAGCGGCGTGAACTTGACGGCGTTGTTGACCAGGTTCATCACGCACTGCGCCAGCCGGGTGGCGTCGCCATCGACCCAGACCGGCGCGCTGCCCACGTCCTGCGTCAGGCTCAGGCCGGCGGCCTGCACGGTGGGCTCGGCCGCTTCGGCCACGCCAGCGACCAGCGCGCCCAGCTCCAGCGGCTCCTGGCGCAGCTGAATCGTGCCCATGGTGATGCGCGACACCTCCAGCAGATCGTCCACCAGCCGCGACAGGTGCGAAACCTGGCGCTCGATCACGTCCCGGGCGCGCTGCACCACGGTGTCGGCGGGTTGGCGCTGGCGGATCAGCTCGACCGCGGTACGGATCGGCGCCAGCGGGTTGCGCAGCTCGTGCGCCAGCGTGGCGAGGAATTCATCCTTCTGGCGGTCGGCCTTGCGCAGTTCCAGCTCGGCCTGCTGGCGCTGGGTGCTGATGACCAGTTCATCGCGGCGCTTGCGCTCGGCCAGGGCGCCGGCGCGCAGCGCCTGCGCAAGCAGGTCGATTTCGGCAATGCCGGAGGGCTTTCCCTCGGGCGGCTGCCCGCTCTGCACGGCCTCGCCGAGTTCGCGCAGCGGCCGGGCCAGGCGCCGGCCCAGGCTGCCGACGAGCAGTATGCTGACCAGCAGCATGCCCACCACCAGCAGCATCCAGGCGGCAGACACGCCGGTCCAGGCAGTGCCCAGGCAGTGCCCAGGCTGGCGGCCGGAAAGGCCACGCGCACCAGGAAGCCGTTGACCGCCGACACCGCATAGGCGCCCTGCAGCCGCGTGCCGTCGCGGGAAGTGGCTTCATAAAACCCGGACATCGAACCGGCGGGAATGGGCAGCTGGCTGGTGGGGCCGCCCATGCTCGAGGCCGATGCATGGTTGCTGGCCACCACCGTCCAGCGCCGGTCGGTGACCACGGCGCGCAGCCCGGGCGCATCGACCGATTCGCGGATCAGCCGCTCGATCAGCACCGGCGGAAACGACAGCAGCAGCGCATAGGCCACCTGCCCCTGCCGCACCACCGGAACCGACAGCGCCAGCGTGGGCCGCTTGATGAGCAGGCCGTAGTAGAGGTCGCTGTAGACCACCTGGTTTTTATCGAACACCGTGCGCGTCAGGCTTTGCGAGCTCAGGGGCAGCTTGTGGCCTTCCCAGACCGCCTCCTCATGCTGCCGGCCCGGGGCCCAGAGGTTGGGCAGCGGCTGGCCCTTGGGAACGGCCGTGTTGATCAGCTGTTCGCCGCCCGGGCCGATCAGCGCGATCAGGCTGCCGGGCCGGTTCCGGGTGATCTCGCGGCCGTAGGCGTGGAGCGCGCTCCAGTCGCGCTCGTCGATGATGCCGGAGGCGGCCAGCACCTCCAGCTGCGCCTTGCCGTGGTCCAGTTCGCGGTCCACCGCCTGTACCAGCGTCTTGGCCAGCGCGCCCAACTGGTTCTGGGCCAGCTGCCGCTCATGCCGCGCCTGC
This sequence comes from Polaromonas sp., assembly GCA_028292345.1. Classification (GTDB taxonomy): domain Bacteria; phylum Pseudomonadota; class Gammaproteobacteria; order Burkholderiales; family Burkholderiaceae_C; genus Polaromonas. The sequence goes on from JAQGMN010000120.1 coordinate 4,690, forward strand.
GCCACCAGCAATGCCAGCGCGCCCAGCAGCAGCGGCACGGTCACGAAAAACAGCAGCAGGCTGAGGGCCTGGTTCAGATTTCTGGGTTTCATCATGGGCGGTGGGCTCAGGCAGCTATGAAAATTCTGGCGGTCCGGACAAGCCCTGCATCATAGTGGCGCCTGGCGCCGGCAGGCCCGGGCAAGAGCGGCTACAGTGCAGCGCGTTGCATGTTGTACCGGCGCACCGCCGGACGCGCCGTTTTGCGCTGGTGCTTTCTGATGATGTCGAGGATTGCTTTCATATGAAACTCTGGCTGGTTCGCCATGCGCAGCTGCTGATCGGCAGCGGCATCTGCTACGGCCGGCTGGACCTGCCGGCCGATGCCGGCGCCACCGCCGAATGCGCGCGGCAACTGGCGGCGCTGCTGCCTGCCGGGCTGCGTGTCATCGCCTCTCCGCTACAAAGATGTGAGCAACTCGCGCACGCCCTGTCTGCGCAAAGGCCTGATCTGGCTTATAAAACCGATGCCCGGCTGCAGGAAATGGACTTCGGCCGGTGGGAAGGCCGCGCCTGGCAGGCGATTGACCGCGGCGAACTGGAGGCGTGGACCGGCGACTTTGCGAACTACGCCGTCGGCCATGACGGCGAAAGCGTGACCCGCTTCATGGCGCGCGTCGCCTCGGCCTTCGATGCGCTGGGCGCCAACACGGAGCCGCAGACCCTCACCCCAACCCTCTCCCAAAGGGCGAGGGAGCAAACCAGCGACGCGCTGTGGATCACCCATGCCGGCGTGATCCGGGCGGCCTGCCTGCTGGCGCAAGGCATCCGCCATGTCGAGCGCGCCGACCAGTGGCCGCTGGACGCGCCGAAATATGGACAATGGCGGCTGGTCCATCTGCCCACCGTCCCGTGACGGCAGCGCGCCAAGCGTCAAAAAACACAAAGAGAGGCAAATCCATGTCGGCAAGTCTTGAGGGCCAGCTCGTGGTGGCGATTTCCTCGCGCGCGCTGTTTGATTTCGAGGAAGAAAACCAGGTGTTCGAAACCGGCTTCGCCGCCGGCCTGGACCCGCAAACGCCGCCGGGCGTGAAGAAAGACGCGGCCTACATGAAGCTGCAGCTGGAGCGGCTCGACGTGCCGGCCAAGCCGGGCGTGGCGTTTTCGCTGGTCAGGAAGCTGCTGGCCTTCAACGATGCGCCCGAAAGCATCGAGGAAAGCGCCAGCCCGGCGGCGCCGCGCCAGCGTGTCGAGGTCGTGGTGCTGTCGCGCAACGACCCGGTGTCGGGCATGCGCGTGTTCCGCTCGGCCCAGCATTACGGCCTGAACATCCAGCGCGGCACCTTCAACCGCGGCGCGCCGCCCTGGCGCTACTTGAAGCCGCTGCATGCCAACCTGTTCTTGTCCACCCACCTGAGCGACGTGCGCGCCGCGCTGCTGGCGGGCGTGCCGGCCGCGCAGGTCTATCCCCATTCGGTGCGCGCCAGCGATGCGCATCCCCACCAGGTCCGCATTGCCTTTGACGGCGATGCGGTGCTGTTTTCCGACGAGGCCGAACTGGTGTTTCAGGCCCAGGGCCTGAGGGCGTTCCAGGCGCATGAACGCGACAAGGCCGCGCAGCCGCTGCTGGCCGGCCCGTTCAAGCCGCTGTTAGATGCCCTGCAGCGGCTGCAGCAGGCCGGCACCTCGCGCATGAGCATCCGCACCGCGCTGGTCACGGCGCGCAGCGCGCCGGCGCATGAACGCGCCATCCGCACGCTGATGGAGTGGAACATCGAGGTCGATGAGGCGATGTTCCTCGGCGGCCTGGCCAAGGGCGAGTTTTTGCGTGAATTCGAGCCCGACTTTTTCTTTGACGACCAGACCGGCCATGTCCATTCGGCCGCCCTGCATGTGCCGTCGGGCCATGTGGTCAGCGGCGTGTCGAACCCGCCGTTGTGACTTTTTGCCAAGAGAACCCTCAATGTTCCTGCCTGCACGCATCGCCCAGAAGTTCCGCGACTTCAACCATTTCAAAAACCGCGTCTGGGCC
>JAQGMN010000005.1 GCA_028292345.1 Polaromonas sp.
TCATGTGCTCGCCCGCCCCGGGGAATCTGGCGGCACGCGCATCAAACTACATTTTGTATACTCGTCCCTGTTTCTTCGGCGCAAAGTGGCTTTAGCCACCAGATGCGGGTGTAGTTCAATGGCAGAACGGCAGCTTCCCAAGCTTCATACGAGGGTTCGATTCCCTTCACCCGCTCCATAACAAGCCTTCCAAGGATTCTCTTGTGCATGCCCGGCCCTGAAGTGCCCCAGCGCATCCGATGCAAGCCGCAGCTGCGTTCGCTTCGCTTGAATGCTCATGAGCGCGCCACCCGTTGCCGTACCGTCCATTTTCACAATTGCTTCAGGCCATGAAAAACGACACCCAGAACATCCTTCGCCACTGGCGGGAAGCCATTCCCGACGACCGCCTGGCGCATCTCGTGCGGGACACGGAGCGTGCTTTCCGCAGGGCGCTGCAGATCCGGCTCGCAGAGCACGGCGTACCTTTTGGCCACTGGAGTTTTTTGCGCATCCTCTGGGAAAGCGATGGCCTGACGCAAAAGGAACTCAGTGAACGCGCCGGCGTGATGGAACCCACGACCTTTGCTGCCATGAAAGCGATGGAAATCCGGGGCCATGTGCTGCGCAGGCAGCTTCCCACCAACCGCAAAAACATGTATGTCTACCTGACCCCCGAAGGCAGGGCGCTGAAGGAAAAGCTGGTGCCGCTGGCGGAGGAGACCAATCGCATCAGCACCCAGGGCGTTCCGGCGGCCGACGTGCAACTGACGCGCAAGGTGCTGCTCGCGATGATCGAGAACCTGGCCAGGGATGAATTGCAGGAAACCGCAGGCGCCAATGTCAAGGCCAACCGCGCGGGCCTGGCCGGGGCCGGGCGAAAAAAATCCGCCGCAGCGGAAAAAGCCGGCGGCCTGCGGCCCGACGGGGCCGCAGCGCTTTAATTTCAGATCAGCGTCACGCCGGTCCTGGCCTGCAGCGCTTCCCGGGTCACGCCAGGCGCGAGTTCCACCACCTTCAGCCCCAGCGGCGTGACGTCCATCACCGCCAGGTCGGTGATGATGCGGTCCACCACACCGACGCCGGTCAGCGGCAAGGTGCATTGCGGCAGGATCTTCATGTCTTCGGTGCCGTCCTTCTTGCGGGCGACATGCTCCATCAGCACGATCACGCGCTTGACGCCGGCGACCAGGTCCATCGCGCCGCCCATGCCCTTGACCATCTTGCCCGGAATCATCCAGTTGGCCAGGTCGCCCTGCTCGCTGACCTGCATCGCGCCCAGGATGGACAGGTTGATCTTGCCGCCGCGAATCATCGCAAAGCTGTCATGGCTGCCGAAGATCGACGAGCCCGGCAGCGTGGTCACGGTCTGCTTGCCGGCGTTGATCAGGTCGGCGTCCACCTGGTCTTCCGTGGGGAACGGGCCGATGCCGAGCATGCCGTTCTCGGACTGCAGCCAGACTTCCTTGTCGCTGGGAACGAAGTTGGCGACCAGCGTCGGAATGCCGATGCCGAGGTTGACATAGAAACCGTCTTCGAGTTCCTGGGCAGCGCGGGCCGCCATTTGGTCTTGGGTCCACGGCATGCTTCAGGCTCCTTGTTGGCCGGTGGCGGCCTGGGTGGTGGATGGGGCGGGTTCGTCGGCGGTGATGACCGCGGCCTGGGCAATGGCGGCCTGCGCCTCGACCTTGGCGGCGGCGGCATCGACCGGCGCCTCGGTCACGGTGCGTTTCTCGATGCGCTTTTCAGGGTTCGGGTTGTGCACGATGCGGTGCACATAGATGCCGGCCAGATGCACCTGGTCGGGTTCGATGTCGCCGGTTTCCACCACCTCTTCCACCTCGACAATGCAGACTTTGCCGGCCATGGCCACGGCGGGATTGAAGTTGCGGGCGGTCAGGCGGAACTGCAGGTTCCCGGACTTGTCGGCCCGGTGCGCCTTGACCAGCGCCACGTCGGGCACCAGGGCGCGTTCCATGACATAGGTTTCGCCATCGAACTCGCGCAGTTCCTTGCCCTCGGCCACCAGGGTGCCGACGCCGGTCTTGGTGAAGAAGGCCGGAATGCCGGCGCCGCCGGCGCGCAGCTTTTCAGCCAGCGTGCCCTGCGGCGTGAATTCAAGCTCCAGCTCGCCGGCCAGGTACTGGCGTTCGAATTCCTTGTTTTCGCCGACATAGGACGAGATCATTTTCCTGATCTGCCGCGTTTCCAGCAGCTTGCCCAGGCCGAAGCCGTCGACGCCGGCATTGTTGGAAATCACCGTCAGGTCCCGGGCGCCGGAATCGCGCAGCGCATCGATCAGCGCCTCGGGAATTCCGCACAGGCCAAAACCGCCGACAGCGAGCAGTTGCCCGTCCTTGACGATGCCCCGCAGGGCTTCTGCGGCAGAGGGAAAAAGTTTCTTCACAAAAATGTCTCCTTGTTTCGTTCAGCCTTCAGGACGTGTTCACGCGCCTGTCCGGTCCATTACGATACTACCTAATGCGCTACGTAGTTTTTCTTAAAGGTTTGCCCTGATGTCCACGGATTACCAACTGGCTTTCGATCTGGCACCGGTAGGACTCGTATTGTCCCGCAACCGCTCGATACTTGACTGCAACCAGCATGTCTGCGAAATGTTCGGCACCACGCGCGAACAGCTGGTGGGCCAGTCCTTCCTGATCCTTTACCCGAGCGCCGATGAATACGAGCGCATCGGCGCGCGCATGCTTCCCATTTTGAATGCCACCGGCATGTACTCCGACAACCGCATCATGAAGCGGGTCGAAGGGCGGATGAAGGGCGAAACCTTCTGGTGCCACGTGACGGGCCGGGCGCTGAACCGCAATGCGCCGCATGAATCCGGCATCTGGACGTTTGAGGACCTGAGCGCCAGCCGTCCGGTCACGGCCGAACTGACGGCCCGGGAACGCGAGGTGGCGGCCCACCTGATGCGCGGCCTGACCTCCAAGGAAATCGGCCGCGCCCTGATCATCAGCCACCGCACGGTGGAGATTTACCGGGCGCGCCTGATGCGCAAGTTCAAGGCCTCGACCACGGCCGATCTGGTGCAAAGGCTGATGGCCGGGGACTGAACGCCCGGCGAGTTGGCAGACGCTTGCGCCTGCCAGGGACGTGCGGCCCTGACGTGGGCCGGATGCTCAGGCGTTGTCGAGGTCGGGCTCGCGCCGGATCGATTCGCGGGCGCGGTGGTCGCGCAGTTTGCCCAGGGTATGTTCCAGCACGCGCTTGAGCTTGTCGCTCGCGCCCCGGAAGGCTTCGTCCTGGTTGGCGCCATGGTGGTTGACCGCGACCGGCTCGCGGTTGGCCAGCCGGGCTTCCATCATGCAGCGCGTGTGGTCGGGACTGACCTTTTCGCCGTTTTCGTCGCTCATGTGGACTTCGATGCGGGTGATGTCGTCCCTGAAGCGGCTGAAGGAGTCATTCAGTTCGGCGTTCGCCCAGCGTTCGAACGATTCGCCCGTGTCAATGCTGTGGTTGGAGTTGATCTGAATTTGCATCTGCTTGTTTCCTTTTTCTGGGAAAGCGCAGCATCTGACCAGGCGGCCGTGCTGCGTGGTGAAACCGCCAAATAGGCGGAAGGGAAAAACCATTATGTTCCCGCAACGTGCGCAGCCCTGTAGTCCACATTCTCCGTCGGGATGTTGAACCGCGATGCGCCACGGGAAACGGCCTTTTGCCGAAGCTGCTAGCCTTTCAATAGCTTGAAAAGCACATGGGTATTGCGCTGGAGCACTAAAACCCTTGAAATTCCGGTACGGCGGCGAAGCTGGGTCCGGTTCAGTCCTTTTTCGTGCCCTCCACCACTTCGGCGGCCGTGCGAAAGGCCTCGACCGCCGTCGGCACGCCGCAATACACCGCCGCATGCAGCAGCACTTCCTGCAACTCGGCCGGGGTGGCGCCGTTGTTGAGCGCGCCGCGCAGGTGGCCCTTGAGTTCGTTCTGTTTGCCGAGCGCCGTCAGCATGGCCACGGTGACCAGGCTGCGGGTCTTGAGGTCCAGGCCGGGCCGCTGCCAGACATCGCCCCAGGCCTTGGCGGTGATGTGCTCCTGGATGGGCCGGGTGAAGTCGGTCATGCCTGCGAGGGCGCGGGCGACGAAGTCCTCGCCCATGACCTGCTTGCGGGTGGCCAGGCCTTTGTCGTAATTGCTGTCCTGGCTGTCCTGGGAAATGTTCATGCGGTAGGCTCCTTGCAAAAAGCCTCCAGCATAGCGGCACCGGTTACAGGCCGAGCTTGCGTTTCACATCGGCGCCGTACTTCGCGTCGGCCTCGGTGAAATGGCCGAGCTGCAGCCGCTGGATGTCCACCGCAATGCCGGCCATGGCGCCGGCGATGTTGCTGGTGAGCTTGTCCTGCTCATCGGCCGACAACAAGCGAAACAGGTTGCCCGCCTGGGTGTAGTCGTCCTCGCGGCCCCGGCCATCGAATCGGCCGGCCGCGCCATCCAGCGCCCAGCCGGCGTCGCCGTGGCCGAAGCCCTGGGGACGCGAGCCTGCGGCCTGCACCGTGGCATAGTTCTGCGCCGCGCCGCCGTTGTCGGCCACCATGGCGCCGTCGCGCTGCTGGTGGTGGAACGGGCACTTGGGCGCATTCACCGGCAGGTGCTGGTGGTTGGTGCCCACCCGGTAGAGCTGCGCATCATGGTAGGCAAACAAGCGGCCCTGCAGCATCTTGTCGGGGCTGTAGCCCAGGCCGGGCACCACGTTCGCCGGGGAGAAAGCGACCTGCTCGACCTCGGCATGGTAGTTGGCGGGGTTGCGGTTCAGCTCGATCATGCCGACCGGGCGGCGCGGAAAGTCGGCATGCGGCCAGACCTTGGTGACGTCGAACGGGTTCCAGCCGGTGCGCTGCTCCCAGGCCGCGAGTTCGGCCTCGGTCGCCAGCTGCACGCTGACTTCCCACTTCGGAAAGTTGCCGGTGGCAATGGCGTTGAACAGGTCGCGCTGGGCATAGTCGGGGTCTTCGCCAGCCAGCCGCACGGCGTCATGCGCTTCCAGGTTCTTGATGCCCTGCCCGGTGCGAAAGTGCCATTTCACGAAGGTGCGCTCGCCGGCGTCGTTGACCAGGCTGAAGGTGTGGCTGCCAAAGCCGTGCATGTGGCGGTAGCCGTCGGGCGTGCCCCGGCTGCTGAACAGCATCGTCACCTGGTGCAGCGACTCGGGCGCCTGGCTCCAGAAGTCCCACATCATGGTCGGCGACTTCAGGTTGGTCTGCGGGTCGCGCTTCTGGGTGTGGATGAAGTCGGGGAACTTGATCGCGTCCTTGATGAAGAACATCGGCGTGTTGTTGCCGACCAGGTCCCAGTTGCCTTCCTCGGTGTAAAAGCGCATGGCAAAGCCGCGCGGGTCGCGCTCGGTGTCGGCGCTGCCGCGCTCGCCGCCCACCGTGGAAAAGCGGTGGAAGGTTTCGGTGGTCTTGCCGACGTGGCTGAACAGCTTGGCCTTGGTGTAGGGCGTGATGTCGTGCGTGACGGTGAAGGTGCCGTGCGCGCCCGAACCCTTGGCATGCACCACGCGCTCGGGAATGCGCTCGCGGTTGAAGTGCTGCAGCTTTTCGATCAGGTGGAAGTCCTGCATCAGCACCGGGCCGCGCGGGCCGGCGGTGATGCTGTTCTGGTTGTCGGCAACGGGAATGCCTGAAGCGGTCGTGACGGGAGGCGTGGTGCGCATGAGGAATACCCTGGCTGGTTGAAAAAAGCTGCGATAGGATGGATCGTAGAAGCCTGCTGCACGCAGGTAAATTCAATTGAAGCTACCTGAGCGATAGTTATTCAACATCAACCCCGGAGAATCCCATGTCACGTTATCCCGCCCCCAACCTCAACGACCTGCCCGAAGACATCAAGGCCAAGGTGCTGGAAGTCCAGGAAAAGGCCGGTTTCGTGCCCAATGTCTTCCTGGCGCTGGCGCGCCGGCCGGCCGAGTGGCGGGCCTTCTTTGCCTACCACGATGCGCTGATGCTCAAGGAGGAAAGCGGCAACCCCAACGGCTCGCTGACCAAGGGCGAGCGCGAGATGATCGTGACGGCCACCAGCGCCGCCAACCATTGCCTGTACTGCGTGGTGGCGCATGGCGCGATCCTGCGGATTTATGAAAAGAAACCGCTGGTGGCCGACCATGTGGCGGTCAACTACCGCAAGGCCGACATCACGCCCCGCCAGCGCGCCATGCTCGACTTTGCGATGAAGGTCTGCCTGCAGTCCGACCAGATCGAGGACGCCGACTTCGAGGCCTTGAAAGCGCATGGCTTTGACGACGAGGATGCCTGGGACATTGCCGCGATCACGGCGTTTTTCGGCCTGTCCAACCGCATGGCGAACTTCAGCGGCATGCAGCCGAACCCCGAGTTCTACCTGATGGGGCGTTTGCCGAAAGCGCCCAAGGCGGCCTGAAAGCTATTGATTCAATAGCTATCAGCGCACGATGGTATTGCGCAAACGACCTTTTTGACTGTATTTTTCAGTCCGCAGCCCGCAACGCCAGCACCGCATTCGTTCCGCCAAAGGCAAACGAGCTCGACAGCATGCTGCGCACCGCGACGCCCTCGCGGACCGCGTTGGGCACATAGTCCAGGTCGCATTGCGGATCGGCCTGCTGCAGGTGCATCGTCGGCAGCGCCACCGAATGCTGCATCGCCATCAGCGACAGCACGCATTCCAGCGCCGACGCGGCGCCGAGCAGATGGCCGTGCAGCGCCTTGGTCGCGCTGACCGGAATGCGGGCCGCGCGGCCGCCGAACACGTCCTTGATCGCGGCGGTCTCGACGCCGTCGTTGGCCGGGGTGCCGGTGCCGTGGGCATTGATCGCATCCACCTCGCCTGCCGCCATGCCGGCCGACTGCAGCGCGGCGCGCAGGGCCGACGCCTGGCCTGCGGCGCTGGGCCGGGTGATGTGCCCGGTGTCGGTGAACAGGCCGTAACCCGCCAGTTCGCCGTGAATCATGGCGCCGCGCGCCAGCGCACTGTCCCACGGCTCCAGCACCAGCAGGGCCGCGCCCTCGCCCAGCACCATGCCGCTGCGGTTAGCGGAAAAAGGCTTGCACGATGCAGACGGCTCGGCCGGGTCGACGCTGGCCACCGTCCGCAACGCCTCCCAGGCTTTCAGGGAACCGAAGGACAGCGGCGCCTCGGCGCCACCGGCCAGCGCGATGTCGATGTCGCCACGGGCCAGCCGCAGCCAGGCTTCGCCGATCGCCACGGCCGACGACGAGCAGGCGGTCGAATAGCTCAGGTTCGGCCCGCTCCAGTCGTGCTCGATGCCGATCCAGGCGGCCGGCGCATTGTGCATGCCCGTCAAGACCATGAAGGGCTTGATGCGGTCCGAATTCTCGCCGTACAGCGTCTGGTAGCCGTCGTCGATGCTGCCGATGCCGCCCATGCCGGTGCCGACGAAGACGCCGGCGCGGCGGCGCTCCGCCTCCGCCAGCGCAGGCCGCGCATCGGCCAGCGCCTGCCGGGCCGCCACCAGGGCGAACTGGCTGACGCGGTCGAGCATGCGCAGCCGGGGCGGGTCGAAATGGTCGGCGCCATTGAACGCCGCCGTGGCGCCCAGCGGCGCGGCCAGCCGGTGGGCGAACGGAAGCTCGAGCCGGCGAATGGCGGAACGGCCGGCGCGCGCCGCGGCGAACGCCTCTGCCGCGCTGTTTCCCAGGGGCGACACCACGCCCATGCCGGTGACGGCCACCCGCCTCACGGCACGGGGAACGAAGTGGCTTGCGGCAAGGCGGCCGGCGGCGCGACGCCCGGCGCAGCCGCCTGGGCCTGCTGACTGGCGACCAGTTCATCGATGAAGCGCACCACGTCGCCGAGGGTCAGCAGCTGCACCGGCTCGGGAGGCAGGCTGATGCCGAACTCGTCCTCTATATTGAACAACAGGTCGGCAACGCCCAGCGAATCGATGCCCAGGGCTTCGAGTGGCGCGTCGGGGGTGAGCTGTCCGGCTTCCAGCTTGTAGTCATTCATCAGGATGGCGCTGAGCCGGTCGAGCGTCGCGGTGCTTGGCATGTCTTTCCTTTGCGTTATCCAGGGTCACGATGGAATAAGGCTGCGGCGGGCCTGGTGCACCGTGCGGCGCCCGCAGCGAGCCAGCTGGCCGTGGCCGGACTGATGGCGCAGCGGACCTTGCCGGCCCGGCGCGCGACCTGCTTCAGCAGCGCGGGCCAGCGGTCCAGCAACCCCAGCCATGGCGCTGTCAGGCCGGGCCGCATGGCCAGGTGGGCAAGGCCTGCGGCCAGGCGAAGGCGCGGCGCGAAATGCCGGCGCCATTCGTCCGCATAGCGGCGGCGGACGCCCGACTGCCAGGCGGCGTTCGCCAGGCCATCGCGCCGACCGGGATGCAGCAGCTGCCCACACAGCAGCCAGGCGGACTGCACGGCCATGCTCATGCCTTCGCCGATGATGGGATGCGCCTCGCCCGCCGCATTGCCGATGCGAAACAGCGCGTCGTCGGCACGCAGCCTGATGCCCGGATCGATCGGCCCGGTGGCCAGCCAGGCGCCTTCGCGCTGCGCCGGCCCCAGCGCCTGCGCCACGCCGAGGCAGGCGTGCTTCAGAATGGCCTCGACCGCGTCGCCCGCGCTCAGGCCCGGGTGCAGGCGGCGGCAGGCTTCAAGCCGGTCCTCCCGGATGCAGCAGGCCAGCGTGGTGATGCCCTGGTCGGCCAGCACCATGCCGCCATAGCCGCCATCGAAAGACAGCACCGGCAGCAGGCCGGGCGCCAGGCGGGCATCGCGAAAATTGGCCTTGAAGGCAAACAGGTCGCCGGGCTGGCGCGCCAAGCGCCGTTCTTCCCGTCCCGTTGGCAGGGGCTCCCAGGAGCCGTGCGCGGCAATCAGCACCGGCGCGTGCAGACACTCCCGGTGGTCTGAACCGATGGCGCGGATTTCGCAGTTGTGGTCGCCCGCGCTTCCGCCGTGCGCCTGCACCGACCACGGCTGCAGCACCACCGCGCCGCTGGCACGGGCCTGCGCCAGCAGCAGCATGTCGAGCGTCTCGCGGCCCAGCGCCCTGCCCCAGGCGCGGTTCGGCGGATCGGCCGCCGGCAGGTCGGCGATCAGCGTGCGCTGCCCCTGCATCAGTGCAACCTGGCGCAGTTCCGGTCCGGCGCTGGCGTCGAATTGAGCGCCGATGCCCAGCGCGTCGAGCAGCGGCAGGTTGCTGGCCGCCAGGCATTCCCCGCAGACCTTGCGCCGGGGAAAGCGCTGCTTTTCCACCAGCGCCACCGACCAGCCGGCCCGAGCCAGCAACGCGGCGGCGGTCGAGCCGGCCGGCCCGGCGCCCATGATGATGGCGTCGAAGCGGGTTTTCATGGCAGTGCTCCCGCTCCGCCCAGACCGCTGCGTCTGGCAGAAAAACAGTGGCTGAACAGGCCTGCCGAATATTCGCTGCTGGCCCAGAACAACCGGTCCCCGGGCCACAGCGCGCTGAGTTCCTGGCCGCAAAAACCGGCATGCACACTGAGCACGGCGTCGTTGCGCGTCACCGCATTGGCGCCCATCGCCCCGACCAGGTGGCTGCCTGCCAGGGCGAGCCCGGCGCGGCGCGGTTCGCAGGCCAGAAACCGCCGGGCGCGCGACTCGATCGCCGCCAGCAGCATGGCCAGCGCAGGGCCTTCGAAATGGTGCAGGAACAAACTGGCGACGATCACATCCCAGCGCGCGCTCGGCTCGCGCACGGCCGCCGGCGGGTTGGCGGCCCAGTCGAACACGTCGATGACCTGAGTGCTGGCGGTCCAGCCCAAACGCGCATACCCGTCAAGGGTGGAGCGGGTCACCAGGTCCTGGCGGTCCAGCAGCGTGATCTCAACTGCCGGCCAGCGCGGGCCCAGCGTGCGGGCGACGCCCAGCATCAGGCTGCCGTCGCCCGCGCCGAGTTCCAGCAGCCGAAGGGGCGCCGCCGCGGGACGCGAAACCACCAGGCGCTGGAGCGCCCGCGCCAGGATGCTGCGCGTTCCCATGAGCCGGTGGATGCGCTGGAGGTCGCGGCGTGAACGCATGGCGCAAGGATCGTCTTCAGCCAGCCCGTCGAGGGTTTCGGCGGCAACGATGCGCGGCAGGTTCGTCATGCGGACTTGACTTCCAGCAGGGCGCCATGGCAGCTGAAGCCGGCGCCGAAGGACGACAGCCACCACCATCCGTCGGGGGCGCGGTCCTGCAGCGCAGCCTGCAATACGAAATAGACGAAGGCGCTGGACAGGTTGCCGTACTCGCGAAGCATGGCCGCGCTGTAGCGCAAATCGGCGGGCGCAAGCTCCAGGCGGCGCTGCAGCGCCAGCAGCACATCGCGCCCGCCCGCATGCATGATCCAGGCGCTGATGTCCTGGCGCGCAAGACCGGCCCGGTGGAGCACGGCGCCCAGCACCTGCTGCGCATGATCGGCCGCCAGGGCCGGCACCTCCCGCGTCAAGATGTTGCGCAGCATGCCGGCGCGCTGCTCGAACTTCAGCGCATCGCGCCGGGACGGATCGAGCAGCGACGCGCTGTCCTTCCACTCGATGTGCCGGCCAGCCGCGCCAGGGCTGCGCGACAGCACCGCAGCGCCGGCGCCGTCGCCGAACAGGCAGGCGCTGATCAGCACGCCCGGGTCGTTGTCCAGGTACATCGCCGCGCTGCTGACCTCGACGCAGACCGACAGCACCCGCTCGCAGGCACCCGATCTGAGCAGCGCATGGCCCAGTTGCAGATTGGGCAGCGCCGCCGCGCAACCCTGGCCCACCAAATCGAAAGCCTGGACATCGCGCCGCAGGCCGAGTCGCTCGGCCACATGGCCCGACAGGCCGGGGCACAGGTAACCGGTGCAGGTGCTGACCACGACCCCATCGATGTCCTGCGCCAGGCAGCCGGCGCTGGCCAGGGCCGTTGCCGCTGCCTCGGTGGCCAGAGCAGGCGCGTTGATCAAAAAACGCTGATGAAGGGTGTCGGGATCGATGCAGAACACATCGGCCAGGGAATCGACGGCCAGACGACGCGCCTCGATGCCGTTGTCGCGCTGCAGGACAGTGCGCGCCACCAGGTGCGCCCGGGCATCGAGCCGTTCAAACCAGTCGGAATGCTGGAACGCGTCCAGGCAGTCGGCCTTCGTGTAGCGCGATGCAGGCGTTGCCGTTCCGGTTCCAAGAAAAAACATGGGTTAGCTTGCCTTGATGCAGGACAGGCTAGCAGGATACGACCTTTCGAAATGCGCCGCACAGCCATTGGGTGCCTCAGGCGGTAGGACAGTGCCGCCTGGCGCATCGGCAGCGGGGCTGGCGGCCGACAGCCCATGAATGGGTTCAGGCCCTGTCCAGTTCTGCCGCGGCTTGTGCCGATGGCGGCAGGATCTTTCTTGCGCCAGCAGAAGCGTTCGCCCGGCCTGACTGAATAAAGCCGTTGCGCACGTGGTTCCGGGCTTCAGGCAGCAAAGCTGCCTGAAGCCCGGAATCTTGATGATCAGTTATGGCTAAGGATGCAGGTATCTTCAAGCCCTAGCAGGCATACCGCGACCAGAAAAAAGTGCTGATGGTCGGGTTGTAGCCCGGGTTGGCGAAGTTGGCCTTGTACTTGTAGCCGTTGGAATAAGACACCACGCTGCCGGCAGCATATTGCCTGCCCTGTACCCAGGTGGTACTGCTGCAGGTCGGTGCTGGTGCTGGTGCCGGAGCGGGGACTGGCAACGGGGCCGGTGCAGGTGCAGGTGCAGGTGCAGGTGCAGAAGACACCGCGCAGATGTATTTGGACCAGTAGTAGGTGCTGATCGTCGGGTTGTACCCCGGATTGGCAAACTTGGCGATGTAGAGGCTGCCGTTTGTATAGCTCACGATGCTGCCGGCGGCATATTGCTTTCCCTGAACCCAGGCTGAACTGCTGCACGCAGGGGCTGGCGTGATCGTCGGTGCTGGCGTTGGTGTCGGTGCAGGTGTTGGTGCTGGAGTGGGCGTGGGCGCAACAGAGCTATTGGCTGTCTTGAAGATGTTCAGGAACTGGTAGTTGGTCTGCGCGACGCCACTGAACGAGCCCAGATCGGTCGAGGCGTTCGTGGCTTGGGCCTGGTCGCGTTGAAATGACCAATAGGCCAGCAGGCCGATTCCATTGGCCTTGACGAAGTCTGCAATCGTTTTGGCATCGACCAGCGAGAACGTCGAGCCGTCGTCGTTCTTTCCGATCATCGGCGTCATTCCCATCATGGCGTGCAATTGCGCCTGGGTCTTGTTCGGATAGAGCGTTGCCATCTGGCTTGCCGTGGCACGGAAAGTCATGATGGACGCCTGCGCCACCGTGGAAGGCACGACCATGGTCCGGAGGTTTTCAAGTCCGAAACTCATGGTCATCACATTGACCATGCTGATCCGGACCCCTGCGGCGATGGTCGTCTTCAAGAGATTCATCGAATTGTCATCGACACCGCGAAGCCAGCCAGGCAGGGTGAAGGATGTATAGAGATCGGGGTACTTGGCCTGAAGGCGGACCAGCACACGCGTCCTGCGTGCGGTGCCTTCGGTATCCAGCAACTGATGCCCCTCGACGTCCCAGTCGATACGGCGGGTTCCGGAATCGACGATCAGTTTGTCCAGCAGATTGAAAAGCTGGTTGTCGTCCTTGCAGGCAATTTCTGCATATACACCGTTTTGTCCACCGAAAGAAATGATGAGCCGGCCCCCTGCGCCGACATAAGTGCGTGCGTCCGGAAGCTTGTTCAGCAAATCCTGGTCAAGAGCGCAACTTCCCCTGGTGATGGCAAAGGCAAGCGTCGCGCTGTCCAGCCCTGCGACGCGTTTCGCCTCGGTCAAGGTGCCACCGCTCCACGCATGAAAGTACGGAGCAATTTCAAGTGCGCCGGCCGATTGGCCCAGGCTGAGCAACACCGCAGCCGTGACAGAAGCGGCAATCCGTGAGAAGTTACGATTTTTCATAAATATCCATTCAAATGTAAAAGTTGTCCGAATTTCTTCAAACCTAAAACCAACTCAACCGTTTGTTTTCACTTTTTCTAAGTGATTTCGATCTACTCAACATCAGCCATGAAATTTGGTGAACCACCAAATTGAAATGCAGGTTTTGTTAAAACCTCATTTCAAGCTCAACACTTGAATGAATATTAATAGGTAACCAACAAACTCAAATTTACATATTTATTGAAAATTATTCGTATATGACTACAAAAAATGTAGGCAAATTCTTACAATGTGACCAATTTTTTAGAAATTTTTCGGTAAGTTTTTGAAATTGACAGGCAACTTTGAGATGAGCAATCCTTCTCCAAAAAAGCCAAACCCGCAGGAAAATCTACCGATTCAGGCAATCAAAAGGATGGCTTTCATGAAGGAAATTCATTTGCAAAATCGGTTTCCTAACAAAATTCAAATTCGTTAACAAACATGCAAAATTAAATCATTTTGTAATTTTTTTGATAGCAAATAAAATGCACGAAATATGACCGATCGATTTTTAAAAAAACAAGAGTTTTATTGTTTTAATTAGTAATAAGACTAATTGTGCAAAAACACCATAAGTTACATTGATACTTATAGTTACTATTTATGCCAATTTTTTTCTTGTAGAGCTTTGTGTTTAGAGAACCAAAAACCATTTGTAAGAATTTGTGTAAACTTTTATTTTGTTTTTAGAAGAAATCTGTAGCCCAGGAGAAAATCCATAAAGCAAGGCTGCTTTTGGGCATGGAAATGCCAGAGAAAGGTTTTTTTGAACTGGCGATTCAGTCGTGCGAAAGCGCTGACCTGCCCGTAAGAAGCGATGCGGCTGAAGTGCCGTTCCTCCCGGCACCTGCGCAAAAGAGGGTTCAGGCACCGCCGAGAGGGATGACAGGCGCAGCGTTCGTGGCAATCGCGACATGAACCTGTGAAGGCAGGCTTTGAGCGGCTGACCACATGAATGTCTTACCTCGCCTGGGCATCAGGTTCACGCCGGCTGAGACGTCAGGCATGAATCAGAAAATGAGCGCGAGCAAGAGTTGTCCGGCAATGCCGGTCCATGTCAATGAGGCATTTCGACAAGGATGCCTTGACGTGAAAAACTGGGCGTTGGGAATGCACGCCCTCGGGCGTTGAATGGTCAAGAGCGTTGGCAGCGAGGCGCGCTCAGCGGCGAATAAAGAATGCCTGTTCCTATTCAAATTACCTTGCCGCATCCGGGCAGTGGCAACAAAAAAACCCGACCGCCTACAAATTTTTAACTATTATTTTGATAGCTGAAAATGCACGCCCATATTGCGGAAAGTGCGGTTTTATTCACTAAATCAGCCTTCGATATGCTGGCGCATCCAGTCCGGCAGGGTTTTTGCCTTTTGCGCAGGAAAATCCACCCAAATCGTGGTCGCGCCGCCGGCGGCACAGATGACGCCGGGATGTTCCGCCCGTTCCATCGTGGCCCAGCTTTCAAAGGTCGTGCGGCCCGGGTCGCTGACGTACATCTTGATCAGCACGTCGCCCGGGTATTCGAGTTGCTTGTAGAAGTTGCAAAACGCATTGACGATCACCGGCCCCTCGCCCTGCGGATCAGGCTGGCAGCCAATGGCATACATCCAGTCGATGCGGATGGTTTCCATGTAGCGGAAGTAGGTGCCATTGTTCAGATGCCCCATGGCATCCATGTCGCCCCAGCGGATGGCAATGCGCATTTCATGAACCAATTTCTTCTTCTCGGGAATTTCTATTTTCATGATCCAGTCTGTGGTGAAGAGGCTCAGCGGTGAGCCCTGATGGAAGCCAGGATACCGAAAGTGAACAGTGCGCAGGCACCGAACTGGCCCGGTGTCGGCCAGTGGCCATCCCAGGCAAAAGAATACAGCAACGCAAACAGCGTTTCGCTCACGATGAGCTGGCCGCACAGGCTGGCGCTGAGCCGCTGGCTGGCGACATTCCATAAAATCGTCGCCAGCCAGGTCGAGCCAAAACCAGCGGCTACGCACAGCAGCACAAAGCGCATGGAGTCGCCACGCGCCGCCAGTGCCTGCATGCCGGAACCGGCGGCAAGCCACAGGAGCAATGCGCCCAGGCCGGTGGCCAGGCCCAGCCAGTTGGCCCAGTCGGTGGCGTTGACTTCAGGATGGCGCTTGAGCCAGGCTGAATTCAACAGCGCAAAAACTGTCCAGCTCAGCAGCGACAACAACGCATAGCCCATTCCCCGCCAGAAATGAAGCCCTGCGCCGTCGGACAAGACAGGGGTGGATGCCATCATGAGCAGGAGCCCGGCCCCCGTCAGCGCCAGGCCCGGCAACAAGGCAGCCCAGCGCAGGCGGTGCGGTTTGCCCAGCAGCATGACCCACAGCGGAATCGTGCCGATGACAAGCGAAGGCATTTCGGTGCCGGCATCGCGAACCGCCATCACCAGGAGCAAGTAATAACCGCTGAACCCCAGCACGCTCATGCCGAGCGCGGACATTAGCTGACGCAGCGTTGGCAAACGCCGCCGGCCGAGCCCGAACAGCATGACAAGCGCCGCCACCAGGCCATACACAGCAAAACGGCCGGAAGTCAGGTCCACCAAGGAATAGCTTTCGGGACCCATTGACAACATGCGGGGTGCCACAAACACCAGTCCCCATAACGCACCGGCGGCCAGACCGGAAAGAATTCCGGTCAGCAATTGATCGCATCCCTTGACCCGGATGATTCCGTTTCCAGTTCATCCTGTTTCAAGCGCGATGACGCGAACACCGCCTCGGCATGTCCAAGCGCGGCCGTGACCGGGTGGTTGATGTGAAAAAGGTATGAAATCACGAGCAGGTCAGCCAGAAAAACCATATTTCGCAGCCAGGAAACCGCGACGCGCCAAAAGGCTTTTGCCGGAAGGGATCGTCACTGGCGCGACATAGCCTGATAAATTCGTACGCATACTCAATAAAAAGCCCTGTGCGGACGCCTCTGAATTTGGAAATGCCAAAAGCGGACGACTGTTTTGCACCGCAATTCACGACATAAAATCGCCGCAAACCACACGGCCGACAACTTCCATCCAATCATTATCAGCGAGTGCCACCGATGCAAGCCCAAGAAATCCTGACCCAATTCGGCCCCCGCGAGTCCATGGAGTACGACGTGGTCGTGGTCGGCGGCGGGCCGGCCGGGCTGTCCACCGCGATCCGCCTGAAGCAGCTCGCCGCCGAGCACGGCACCGAGCTGTCGGTGGTCGTGCTCGAAAAGGGCTCCGAGCCCGGCGCGCACATCCTCTCGGGCGCGGTGATGGACCCCAAGGCCTTGACCGAACTGATTCCCGACTGGAAGGCGCTGGGCGCGCCGCTCAACCAACCTGTGACCGCCGACGAGGTGCTGTTCCTGAGCGAAAACGGCGCGACCAAGACCCCGGCCTGGCTGGTGCCCGACTGCTTTCACAACGAAGGCAATTACGTCATCAGCCTGGGCAACGTCACGCGCTGGCTTGGCGCCCAGGCCGAAGCGCTGGGCGTGGAGATCTTTCCCGGCTTTGCCGCCGCCGAAGTGCTGTACAGCGAAACGGGCGCCGTCCTGGGCGTGGCCACGGGCAATCTGGGCGTGGGCAAGGACGGCGAGCCCACGGACAACTTTCAATTGGGCATGGAGCTGCACGGCAAGTACACGGTGTTTGCCGAAGGCTCGCGCGGCCACCTGGGCCGCCAGCTCATTGCCCGCTTCAAGTT
>JAQGMN010000007.1 GCA_028292345.1 Polaromonas sp.
GATCGAGATCACGTTGGTCGGCACGAAGGCGGACACGTCGCCGGCCTGCGTTTCGATGATCGGCAGTGCGGTCAGCGAACCGGTCTTGCCCTTGACCGCGCCCTTGGTGAAGGCTTCGACGTAGTCGGCGTTCACGCGAGCGGCGCGCTCGAGCAGGCGGCTGTGCAGATAGAACACGTCGCCTGGGTAGGCTTCGCGGCCTGGTGGGCGGCGCAGCAGCAGCGAGACCTGGCGGTAGGCCACGGCCTGCTTGGACAGATCGTCATACACGATCAGCGCGTCTTCGCCGCGGTCGCGGAAGTATTCGCCCATGGTGCAGCCCGAGTAGGCGCTGACGTACTGCATGGCGGCCGATTCCGAAGCCGAGGCGGCAACGACGATGGTGTATTCCATCGCGCCGGCCTGCTCCAGCGAGCGCACCACGTTCTTGATCGACGAAGCCTTCTGGCCAATCGCGACATAGACGCACGAAACGCCCTTGCCCTTCTGGTTGATGATGGCATCGATCGCCACGGCCGACTTGCCGGTCTGGCGGTCGCCAATGATCAGTTCGCGCTGGCCACGGCCGATTGGCACCATCGAGTCGATGGATTTCAGGCCGGTCTGCAGCGGCTGGTCGACCGATTTACGGGCGATCACGCCGGGCGCGACCTTCTCGATCACGTCGCTCAGCTTGGCATTGATCGGGCCTTTGCCGTCGATCGGCTGACCCAGTGCGTTGACCACGCGGCCCAGCAGTTCGGGGCCGATCGGTACTTCCAGGATACGGCCCGTGCACTTGACGGTGTCGCCTTCGGCAATGTGCTCGTACTCGCCCAGAATCACCGAGCCGACCGAGTCGCGCTCGAGATTCAGCGCCAGGCCGAAGGTGGGTGTGCCGTCTGGGGTGGCAGGAAACTCAAGCATCTCGCCCTGCATCACATCGGACAGGCCGTGAATGCGGACAATACCGTCGGCCACAGACACGACGGTGCCCTGGTTGCGGATGTCGCTGCTGGCGGCAAGGCCTTCGATACGGCTCTTGATCAGTTCAGAAATTTCTGCGGGATTGAGTTGCATGACTCTTTCCTTCTTTCTATGTTGTTGGCTGAAAACCCGGGACTGCGCGTGTGCGGCAGTTCAGGCGATCAGCGCCATTTTCATTTGTTCCAGACGGGCTTTGACCGAAGTGTCCAGCACTTCGTCACCCACGACCGCGCGAATCCCGCCAATCAGCGACGGATCAAGTTCAACCTTGATGCCGAGCTTGCGCCCGAACCGCTTCTCCAGCACCGCTGCGATCTCGTTCTGTGCCGGCTCGTCCAGCGGGAAGGCACTGAAAACGACGGCATCGGTGACACCGCCTGCGGCGTTCTTGAGCGACCGGAACTGGACGGCGATCTCGGGCAGCGCAGACAGGCGACCGTTTTCAATCACGAGGCGCAGGAAATTCCTGGCGGCCGCAGGCAAGGGGCTGGCGTCATTGCCGGCCACGCCAGCCACCAGATCGAACACCTGGTCCACGCTGGCCTTCGGGCTGTCGGCAAACTGGAGCAGCTGGGCGTTTTGCGCCACAGCCGCCAGCCTGTCCAGCCAGACGGCGGTTCCAGCCAGGTCGGAGCCCTGCGCCTTGAACAGCGCATCTGCGTAGGGGCGGGCAATGGTTGCAAGTTCAGCCATAGTGGTTCTGCCTCGCCTACAGTTCGGTCTTCAGGCGGCTCAGCAACTCGGCATGAACCCCGGCATTGACTTCTTTGCGGAGAATCTGCTCGGCGCCCTTGACCGCCAGCAGGGCAACCTGCTCGCGCAGCGCCTCGCGGGCCTTGACCGTCTGTTGAGCGGCTTCAGCCTGGGCTGCCGCGATGATCTTGTTGGCTTCCTCGACCGCACGGGCCTTGGCTTCCTCAACGATGCCTTGGCCCCGGCGGTCGGCATCGGCCAGACGCGCTGCGGTCTCGGTACGCGACGTGGCCAGTTCGGCCTCTACACGCTTGTTGGCGGTGGAGAGTTCGGACTTGGCTTTGTCAGCGGCAGCAAGGCCTTCAGAAATTTTCTGTGCCCGCTCGTCCAGCGCTTTTGTGATTGGTGGCCACACGAACTTCATCGTGAACCAGACCAGGATCGCAAAAACGACAGCCTGCAGGAACAGGGTGGAGTTAATGTTCACGGCTTATTCCTTATCGAACGTACCAGGGGTGGCCGAAAAATTAGGCCAGAACAAACGGATTGGCGAAGGCGAACAGCAGGGCAATAGCAACGCCGATCAGGAAAGCAGCGTCGATCAGACCGGCCAAAATGAACATCTTGGTTTGCAGGTCGTTCATGAGTTCGGGCTGGCGTGCAGAGGCTTCCAGGAATTTGCCACCCATCAGGGCGATGCCGATAGAGGCGCCGATAGCGCCGAGGCCGACGATCAAACCACAAGCCAAAGCGACGAGTCCGAGAATATTTTCCATGATTGCTCCAAAGATGAGAGGAAAGGTAAAAAGAAAAGGGAAAGAAAAAGCCAACCGCCGTCAGGCAGAAAGGCCTAGTGTGAATCGTGGGCCTGCCCCACGTAAATCAACGTCAACATCATGAAGATGAAGGCTTGCAGCGTGATCACCAGGATGTGGAAAATACTCCACACGGTTCCGGCGACAACATGCCCGAATCCCAGCCAGAACATACCCGTGAGGGGGTTGAACTGCCAGGCCCACACGCCGCCCATCAGGGCGATCAGCATGAAGACGAGTTCGCCGGCAAACATGTTGCCGAACAGCCGCATGCCGTGCGAAACGGTCTTGGCGGTAAATTCAATCATCTGCATCAGGAAGTTGACCGGATACAAAAACCAGTGGTCGCCAAACGGTGCGGCAATGAGTTCGTGCGACCAGCCGCCGATGCCCTTGATCTTGATGTTGTACACCAGACAGACCAGCAGCACGCTGACCGACAGACCCAGGGTAGTGGACAGGTCGGCCGTGGGCACGACGCGCATGTAGGCATGCTCGGGGTCATGGCCCGCAGCACCATAAAGCATGGCCCAGATTCGGGGGAGCACGTCGACCGGCAGCATGTCCATGGCGTTCATCAGAAAAATCCAGACGAACACGGTGAGCGCCAGCGGCGACACCAGCTTGCGGCTCTTGGCGTTGTGAATCACGCCCTTGGCCTGGCTGTCAACCATTTCCGACAGGATTTCAACTGCTGCCTGGAAACGGCCGGGAACGCCCGAAGTGGCCTTGCGGGCCGCGCGCCACAAGAAGAAGCACCCGATGACGCCCAGTAAAACCGAATAAATCAGTGAGTCGAGGTTGAACAGGCTGAAATCGACAATGCTGCCTTGCTTGACGCTTTCCAATGAAAAATTTGTCTGCAGATGCTGCAGGTGGTGCTGGATGTACTCTCCAGACGTCGGGGCATGTATTCCAGCGTTTTCAGCAGCAGACATAAGTCACCAATTCGTCAGTTCTTCAAATATTTTATTGATCGAGTCTTGCGCGCCGGGCCGAACCACATGGCCACCCAGTACACCTTCATCGTCACCACGAAACCCGCCAGCAAAGCCAGCCAATTCAACCCTTCAACCAGCCTTGGCGCAGCAAACAGCATCGCCACCGTCAAGGCAATCTTGACCATTTCCCAGACAAAAAAGCCGACCAGCGCCGCATTTCCATGCATTGCCGATTTTTGCCGCGACAGGCCCCGTGCAAACAGCGCCGCGGGAACAATCACCGCCAGTGCGCCATAGCCCGCCGACCAGCCCATGCGCGCCTGGCCGGTCAACCACCAGGCCAATGCCGCCACCAC
>JAQGMN010000015.1 GCA_028292345.1 Polaromonas sp.
GCCGTCGCCAAGAAGTGGCTGCTGGCGCAATACGGCACCACCTTTCGCGGCTGCATGGCGCAGATCGGCGAGGCGGTGATTCCGTTCGAGTCGTGGGAGCATGTCGCCCACAACCCGTTTTTTGCCCCGGTGGCCGACGTGTCGCACCTGGAAAACTACATGGACGCGCTGCGCAAGGCGGGCGACTCGTGCGGTGCGCGCATCCGCGTGGTGGCGTCCAGCGTGCCGGTCGGCCTGGGCGAGCCGTTGTTCGACAAGCTCGACGCCGACATCGCCTTTGCCATGATGGGCATCAACGCGGTCAAGGGCGTGGAGATTGGCGCCGGTTTTGGCGCGGTGACGCAGCGCGGCACCAACCACGGCGATTCGCTGACGCCCGATGGTTTTCTGACCAACAACGCGGGCGGTGTGCTGGGCGGCATCAGCACCGGGCAGGATTTGGAAGTGTCGATTGCCATCAAGCCGACCAGCTCCATCATCACGCCGCGCCAGTCCATCGTCATCCACGGCCAGCCGGCCGAGGTGGTGACGAAGGGGCGGCACGACCCCTGCGTCGGCATCCGCGCCACGCCGATTGCCGAGGCCATGCTGGCGCTGGTCGTCATGGAGCATGCGCTGCGCCAGCGGGCCCAGTGCGGCGATGTGACGGTCGGCACGCCGGACATCATGCGCGCCCGGGGCTGAAGCGCCACGCCTGGCGTGTCGCCCACGCTGGCAATGCTGGCAATCCTTGGGCAAGGGCGGGGAATCCTCCTACATTCCCGGAAAAGTCAGGGCCGTAGATTGAAGCTTTTGATTCTTTCAGGAGGACTTCATGGCACAGACAACCCCCCCATCGCCAGAGCAGGACACGCAGGCGGTGGTGGACAAGCAGCGCAGCATCCAGCAGCAGCAAGACAGCAAGGATGCCGCGAAATCCGAAAAAAGCGGTGGCGCCGAATCCAGTGAGCAACCCGTTCAGGCCGGCCTGAACGAGCAGCCCGTGCCGCCGCTCCCGGCGCAGCATCTCGAAAAACCCGGGCTTGAGGCCGACATGCAGTTGCAGCCCCGGTTCATGGCCGAAGGCTACAAGGGCAGCGGCAAGCTCGAAGGCCTGAGCGCGCTGGTGACCGGCGGCGACTCGGGCATCGGCCGGGCGGTGGCGGTGCTGTTTGCCCGCGAAGGCGCCGACGTGGCGATTTTCTACCTGAACGAGCATGAGGACGCCGAGGAAACCAAACGCTGCATCGAGGCCGAGGGACGGCGCTGCGTGCTGATGGCCGGCGATGTGAAGGATGCGGCTTACTGCCGCGAAGTGGTTGAGAAAACCGTCAGCGAACTGGGCAAGCTCGACATCCTGGTAAACAACGCCGCCTTCCAGGAGCATGCCGATTCGCTGGAGGACATCACCGAAGAGCGTTTCGACGAGACCCTGCGCACCAACATCTACGGCTATTTCCACATGGCCAAGGCCGCGCTGCCGCACCTGAAACAAGGCTCGTGCATCATCAACACCGGCTCGGTCACGGGGCTGGAGGGCAGCTCCAAGCTGCTCGATTATTCGGCGACGAAAGGCGCGATCCATGCCTTCACCAAGTCGCTGGCGA
The DNA here is from genome assembly GCA_028292345.1 of Polaromonas sp. Taxonomy (GTDB): domain Bacteria; phylum Pseudomonadota; class Gammaproteobacteria; order Burkholderiales; family Burkholderiaceae_C; genus Polaromonas. Next base: position 1,587 of record JAQGMN010000015.1, read on the forward strand.
GCAACCTGATCAGCAAGGGGATTCGCGTCAATGCGGTGGCGCCCGGTCCGGTGTGGACGCCGCTGAACCCGTCGGACAAGGATCCCGAGTCGGTCAGGAATTTTGGCGCGGACACCGACATGAAGCGCCCGGCACAGCCCGAGGAGTTGTCGCCCGCCTATGTGTTCTTGGCCTCGCCGGTGTGCGCCAGCTACATCACCGGCATCGTGCTGCCGGTGACGGGCAGCGTGGGCGCCTGATTGCAGCGCATGTTGAAAAAGTAATCAAACTGGGCCTTTGCGCTTGATGGGCAAGCGCTGTTTGCTATTGATCATGTAGCGAAACGGCGTTTTGCCGCAGGCTGAATGCAGGCGTGCCAACCCGTCGATCACTCCCACCGGCGCGGCACGGTGGCCGTTGCCCCCGGCATGCTGTTCGGCTGGTCGGTTTTTGCTGCAAAATCAATAGCTCCTTTCGCAGGATGGTCCTGCGCCAGAGGCCTGTCTGATGCCTGAAACCGGTTGGCAGGTCAAGACCGGGTCGCACAGACCATTTCCCTTGAAGTCCAAAAACCGTGGAGCCTGCATGCCCTCAACCCCTTCCTCGGCAGATTCCCGAGTTTTCCAGCTGGCCGTTGCCGGTGCCGGGCTGATCGGCCGCCGCCATATCGAGCTGATCCAGGCCAGCGCCCGCACCCAGCTGTGCGCCATCGTCGACCCGGTGCCCGCGTCGGCGGACCTGGCCGCCAGCCTGGGCGTGCCGCACTTTTCCAGCCTGGAGGCGCTGTTCACCCAGGGCCTTGTCGAAAAGCCCGATGGCGTGGTCCTGGCCACGCCCAACCCCTTGCATGTGCCCGGCGCGTTGATCTGCGCGCGCCACGGCGTCCCGGCGCTGATTGAAAAACCCCTGGCGGATTCGCGGGAGGCGGGACGGCAGTTGCTCGACGCCCTGGCGCGGCATCCGGTGCC
>JAQGMN010000063.1 GCA_028292345.1 Polaromonas sp.
GCGATGTGCTTGCGGCCCAGCAGGATGCCGCCGGTGATCAGGCCGGCCACCAGCAAATAGCCCATCCAGTAGTTGCTGCCGCCGGCTTCGAGCGGCGACTTGCGAAACACGATGGGCACGAAGCACAGCACCACGCCCAGCATCCACAAGGGGGTGAGCTTGTACCAGCGCGTTTCCTGCGCCTGCTGCTTGACATGGTAGGACAGCGCCACCATGGCCGCCAGCGCGAACATGCCGTAGCCGATGAAATTGGCGGGCACATGCAGCTTCATCCACCAGCTTTTCAGCGCCGGCACCAGCGGCTGGATTTCATGCGCTTCGCGAACGACGGTGTACCAGAGCAGAAAACCGACCGCGCCGCTGACCACCAGCATGACGAAGGCGCCGAGCGCCCGGGTCTTGTACTCGGCTTCGAAGTACAGGTAGAAAGCCGCCGTCATCCAGCAAAACAGCACGAACACTTCATACAGGTTGCTGACCGGAATATGGCCGATGTCGGCGCCGATCAGGTAGCTTTCGTACCAGCGCACCAGCGTGCCGATCAGCGCCATGCCGACGCCGACCCAGGCGATTTTGGAACCCAGCGACTCCAGCGTGGCGCTGTGGCTCGATCCGACGCTGTTCGGCGTGTTGCTGGCGAACATGCCGAGCCAGTAAAAAATCGTGCTCATGAAAAACATGACGCTCATCCACAGGATGGCCGACTGGCTGGACAGGAAATACTTGAGCCAGAACACCTGCTCGGCCCGGGCCAGGCTGCCCACGCCGTCTACCTGGTAGGACGCGATGCCCAGCAGGGAAAATCCGGCGACGACCATCATCAGCACGCGCAGCGGCCGCCAGAACCAGCCCATTGCGATGGTGGCCGGAATGGCGCCGAACAGGATGCCTTTTTCATAGACATCCATGTACGCGCTGTACTGGGCAAAGGCATAAAGAAAGCCGCCCGCCACCAGAAGGGCAAAGACCCAGTCCAGCGCATTGCGCTTGGCGAAATAGCCTTCGTTCAGGCTCAGCGTGCTGTCGCTGCCTGCCGAAAGTGTGGTCGTCGTGTTGATGCTCGTCGTGGTGTTCATTGGGGCGCCTGCAGCAGTTTTGTCTTCAACATCTCGAATTCCTTGTCGCCATCCATGGTTTTTCGGTTGGTGGACAAGGCCATGGTGGCTTGGCTTTTTCCGGCAGATTCTGGCACCGAATGCGCGGCATCGGTGCCGCCTTGCGAATCGGCATTGCCGGGTGCAGGGGCAGCCGCAAGCGGCGCCAGCCAGACCCAAATCCGGCGCTCGCGGATGTAGAGCATGGCGAAGATGCCCAGGATCAAAAAGGCGCATCCCAGGTAGACGATGGTCTTGCCGGGCGCCCGCGCCACCTGGAACACGCTGGCCTGAACCTGCTTGAAATCCTTGAGCTGAAACGCCATCGGCGCCGGGTAATGCGGCGCGTCCGACAGGCTCAGCACCATCTGCGACATGAAGGCCTGCGTTTTCTCGTCCTGCGCCAACGGCTTGAGGCCGGCCTGCTCGCGCGTCATGGAGGTCAGCTCGAACAGCACGCCGTTGAGGATGCGAACCAGCACTTCTCCGGCGCGGCTGCGTTCGGCCTCAGGCACATTGGCTTCCATGAAGTCCGAGATGGCCTGCAAGCCAGAGGGCGGTTTTGCCTTGCCGGCCGGCGTATCGGCAGCGGCTGGCAAACCAGCGTCCGCGCCAGCGAACAGCGCCAGCGCACGCGAGGCAGACTCGTTGAGTTGCTGCGCCAGCTCCGGGCGGTCGGTGCCGACGGCCAGTCGGGTGTAGCGCCTGACCGCCAGGTCGCGCTGCGCCGGATCGGCCAGCGCGGCACGCAGGCGCACGAAGGTCGCCGTGCTGCTTTCCGGATCGGCCGGGATGCGCAGGTACTGGAAGGCGTCGACCGTGTTCTCGCGCACGCCCATCAGGAACATGGACGGTGTGTCGGGGTTCTCGTCCATCTTGACCGGCAGCATGTAGTTCTGGAACTCGCGCGCCTGGCCGGCGGCATCGCGCAGCTTGTAGGTGACGCTGGGGCCGACATTGCGCAACTGCTTCTGGGTGACGGTCTTGTTGGCCGCGCCGAGCCGCGTTTCGATCGCCTGGTGCAGGTCGACCTTGCGCACGTCGGCGCCCGGGCTTGGCGCGCTGCCCGAAACGCCGGCGAAATTCTCGACATTGATGACGCGCAGCGCGGTGTATTCCAGCGTGAGCTGCTCGGCGCCCGCCCCCTGGCCGTTGGTCAGGGCGCTGGTGCCGCCAATCGTTCCCTGGATGTCAAACGGCCGGGTGGCCGCGGACATCGGAATTGCGCTCAGGGTGACGCTGGAGCCGCCGTCGTCAAAGCTGGACTGGTAGATCTCGATCCCCTTGAAACTGGCGGGATGGTTGACCTCGACCCGCGCCGGCGTTTTCTCGCCGGTGGCCTTGTCGTGGATCACGATGTCGCTGGCGAACAGCTTGGGCATGCCGGTGGAGTAGTACTCGACGCTGAATTTCTTCAGCTCCAGGGCAAAAGGCAGTTCCTGCAGCAGGATGCCGCCGGGCTGGTTCAGGATCGCGGTGCTCGACTGCGTTCCTTCGGCCACCAAGAGGTTGGCGCGGAAGGTCGGGTTGCGCTCGCTCAGCCGGTGCTCGGCGGGGACGTCGGCGATCAGTCCGCCGCCGGTGAAGGTGGACTTGCCGCCCAGCAGCATCTGCGCCCGCACGATCATGTCGCCGTCGAGCAGGCCGCCGACGCAGATCAGCACGATGGCGCTGTGCGCGGCGATGTAGCCCAGCTTGTTGGCCGAACCCTTTTTGGCGGCGACCATCCAGCCGGCACTGCGCTGCTGGAGCTTGACCTTCCAGCCGCTTTGCACCAGCGTCTGGCCGATGCGCCGCGCCGCCGCTTCGGGCGACTCGGCCAGGCCGGCCTGCGCGCGGTGGCCAAAAGCCCTGAGGCTTTGCTCGCGCATGTCTTCCTTGAGCTGGCTGAAGTCGGCCAGGATCTTGGGCGTGTTGCGGGCGATGCACAGCGAGGTGGACACCACCAGGAACGCCAGGATTAGCAGGAACCACCAGGCGCTGTAGACCGTGTTCAGGCTCGCCAGGCTGAACACCTGCGCCCAGAACGGCCCGAACTGATTGACGTAGTTGCCAAGGGGCTCCTGCTGCTTGAGCACCGTGCCGATCACCGAGGCGATGCAGATGACCGTCAGCAGCGAAATCGAAAAGCGCATCGACGACAGCAATTCCACCGACGCGCGCAGGGTGCGCGAGCCCCAGTGGACCTTCATGCCTTCAGTGGAAACTGTCATACGTGAAATGGAGTGCCCGGAGGCCTTGTGAGTGGCATGGGAATAGCCGGTATAAAAACAAAAAGGCGGGCTTTCCTCGGAAAGACCCACCTTGGTGTGATTGACGATTGCGGCTTCGGTTCAATGCCGCCGAAGATTTTCTGGTGGACAGCGGCAGCCAAGGAAAGCCTGCCCTGGACCATGGCCAACCCGCAGGTCCGGGGACTTAGCGCAGGCCGGCGATGTAGTCGGCCACCGCGCGGATTTCCTTGTCGTTGAGCTTGGCGGCCACCTGGGTCATCTGGATGCTGTTGGTGCGAATGCCGTCACGGAAATAGGTCAGCTGCGCAGCGGTGTATTCGGAATGCTGGCCGCTCAGGCGCGGGTACTGCGAAGGAATGCCGCCGCCCGTCGGGCTGTGGCAACCGGCGCAGGCCGCAATCTGCCGGTCGGCAATGCCGCCGCGGTAGATGCGCTCGCCGAGGGTGACCAGGTCTTTTTCCTTGGCGAATCCGGGCTTGGCCTTTTTGCTGGTGGCCCAGTAGGCGATGTTTTTCATGTCGGCATCGGTCAGCGTGGCGGCAAAGCCCTGCATGATGGCATTCTTGCGCTTGCCGGCCTTGTATTCCTGCAACTGCTTGACCAGGTATTCGGGGTGCTGCTGCGACAGCTTGGGATACGCCGGTGTTCCGGAATTGCCGTCGGCGCCGTGGCAGGCCGCACACACGGCGGTGAAGGTGGCCTCTCCCTTGACCAGGTCGGGCTTGGCCGCCATGGCCGGCGCCGCTGCGGCGGCCGGCGCTGCATGGGTCTGGGCAGCATCTGCCGGCGCGGCCTCACCCGCGGCAAATGAAGACATGGCGGGCAAGGCCAGCAAGGCAGCCAGTAGGGAAGTAGCGAACAGCTTCATATCGGGACTTTTAATTGGTTGGCGCACAGAACTTGGGCAGAGCGGGATTTTACAATGGCTTCATGCCAGGTTCTATTATCGGGATTTGGAAAACGGCTATTGCCTGCCTTGCGAGCCAGCGCCCGCTGTTCCGCACTTTTATTTTCCCCGGCCTGCCTTGCAACGGCAGCGCAGCCAACGACTTTCAGGGATTGCCCCATCATGACCTCTTCAGCCTCCGTGCCACTTACAGCCCCTGCCAAGCCCGACCCCAAGATCGCCATGGGCTGGCTGCACACCGCCAAATTCCTGACGACCGCGCCCGAACTCAAGCACCTGCCGCGCATCGAAGTGCCCGAGATCGCCTTCGTGGGCCGCTCGAATGCCGGCAAATCGACCTGCATCAACACCCTGACGCAGCAGCACCGGCTGGCCTTTGCCTCCAAGACACCCGGACGCACGCAAAGCATCAACCTGTTTTCGCTGGGCAAGCAGGGCGTGACCGATGCGGTGCTGGCCGACCTGCCGGGCTACGGCTATGCCGCCGTGCCCAAAGAGGCCAAGTACCGCTGGCAGCAGGTGATGGGCAATTATTTGCAGACGCGCGACAACCTGCAGGCCATCGTGCTGCTGTGCGATCCGCGCCTGGGCCTGACGGAACTCGACGAAGTGCTGCTCGACGTGATCCGGCCGCGCGTCGAGGAAGGGCTGAAATTTTTGGTGCTGCTGACCAAGTCCGACAAGCTCAACAAGACCGATGCCGCCAAGGCGCTGCAGATCGTCAAGCTGCAGGCGGGCGGCGGCGACGTGAAGCTCTTTTCATCGCTCAAACGCCAGGGCGTCGAGGAAGTGGCACAGCATTTGTGGGACTGGGCGCATCCGAAGGACAAGCCGGTCAAGGCGCCCAAGCCCGTGTCAACGTCGCAGGACGATCCGGAATCAGACCCGGAAGCATCCATACCGCCAGCGGCTGATCAGGCCTGATCGCCCGGGAAGTCAGCCGGAACGGCCAGCAGCTTCAATTTTAAGGAAATAACAGCTTTTGCGCATATCCAGCATGCGCAACCAGCTATTAATAAAATAGCACCATGATTGAAAACAGCTTGTGCGCCCTGCCCCACGGCATCACCCTTTCATGCCGCTTCGCCGGCGAAAAGGGCCGCCCGGTCCTGATGTTCCTGCACGGATTTCCGGAAGCGGCTTTTGTCTGGGACGGCCTGCTGGAATATTTCGCGCGTCCTGAAAATGGCGGATTCCGCTGCATTGCGCCCAACCTGCGCGGCTACGAGCAGTCCAGCGCGCCCCCCGAAGTGGCCGACTACCGGCCGCGGCACCTGATGCAGGACATTGCCGCGCTGATCGAGATGGAAGGCAGTCCACTGGCCTGCCTGGTTGCCCACGACTGGGGCGGCGCCGTGGCCTGGAACCTGGCTGCCAGCGAGCCGGGCTGCATGGAAAAGCTCGCCATCATCAATTCGCCGCACCCCGGCACTTTTTTGCGCGAGCTGCAGCATTCGCCGGCGCAGCAGGCCGCCAGCGCCTACATGAACTTCCTGATCCGCCCGGATGCCGAAGCGCTGCTGGCCGAAAACGACTTCCGGCGGATGTGGGAATTTTTCAGCAGCATGGGCGCGGTCGACGGCCCGCATGCCTGGCTGACCGACGCCGTCAAGGCGCAATACCGCGAAATCTGGCGCGCCGGGTTGACCGGGCCGCTCAACTACTACCGCGCCTCGCCGCTGCGCCCGCCCCGGCCGGGTCCGCCGCACCACGATCCGGCCGCTGCTGCTGTGGCGATTCCGCAGGACAAGCTTCAGGTCCATGGGCCGACGATGGTGGTCTGGGCCATGGACGACACCGCCCTGCCTCCGGCCTTGCTCGACGGACTGGAAGACTTTGTGCCGCAAATGCAACTTCACCGAGTGGAAGGCGCCACCCACTGGATCGTGCATGAGCAGCCCGAACGGGTCATCGGCTACCTGCAAGGCTTTCTCTCACCCCGGGCTTGAAGCAAGCTGCTATCAATAAAGTAG
>JAQGMN010000069.1 GCA_028292345.1 Polaromonas sp.
CCTTCGCCATTCCGAAAGGCCAGGTGGTGGCCATCATCGGCAAAAGCGGTTCGGGCAAAAGCACCGCGCTGCGGTGCATCGACCGGCTGGAGATCATCGACAGCGGCACCATCCAGGTCTGCGGCCACGCGGTGCATTCGCCGGGCGTGGACCTGCGCCAGCTGCGCCAGGACGTGGGCATCGTGTTCCAGAGCTACAACCTGTTCCCGCACCTGACGGTGGAACAGAACGTCACCCTCGCACCCAAGGCGGTGAAGAACATGCCGGCAGACCAGGCGCGCAAAATTGCCCTTCGCACCCTGACGCAGGTGGGGCTGGCCGACAAGGCGCAGGCCTATCCCGAGCAGTTGTCGGGCGGCCAGCAGCAGCGGGTGGCGAGTGCCCGCTCGCGGGCCATGGAGCCCGAGGTGATGCTGTTCGACGAGGTGACCTCGGCCCTGGACCCCCAGCTCACCGGCGAGGTGCTGCTGGTGATCGAGGCCCTGGCCGAAGGCGGCATGACCATGGTCCTGGTGACCCACGAAATGGAATTTGCCGCGCGTGTCGCCGACACCCTCATCTACATGCACGAGGGCAAGGTCTGGGAGACCGGCTCCGGCGACATGCTCAAGCACCCGCAGACCGCCGAGCTGCGCGATTTTCTTTCCCACGGATTCTGAAATGAGTTCACCCCGTTTCTCGTGCACTTCGTGTCACTCGCATCCCCCTCAAGGGGCGCACCCAGTGGCCCGGCAAAGCCGGTTCCACGGGTGCCCGCAAAAAACCGCTTTCCGTTCCATCACAACCCCCAGGAGACTTTCGCCATGACCTATTCCCTCATCCTGCGCCGCAGCCTGCTGGCCGCCGGCGCCGCCGCCTTGTGCCTGCCCGCCATGGCCGATCTGGCCGAGATCAAGGCCGCCGGCAAGCTGCGCGTGGGCATCGACTTCGGCGCGCCGTTCTACGGCTTCATGGACGACAAGATGAAGCCCGTGGGCTCCGATGTGGAAGCCGCCGAACTGCTGGCCAAGGACCTGGGCCTGCCGCTGGAGATCGTGAACACCACCAACTCCGCACGCATTCCCAACCTGCTGTCCAACAAGGTGGACCTGATCATTTCGTCGCTGTCGATCACGCCCGAGCGCCAGAAGGCCGTGGACTTCTCCACTCCCTACGGCGCCATCCAGGCGGCGGTGGGCGCGCCCAAGGGCCTGAAGCTCACCGGCATTGACGACCTGGCCGGCAAGACGGTGGCCGTGACCCGGGGCGGCCCGCAGGACAAGCTCGTGACCGAGCGTGCGCCCCTGGCGAAGGTGGTGCGTTTTGACGACGAAGCGGCGTCCATCACCGCGGCCGCCACCGGCCAGGCCGACATCGTGGCCATCACGCCGCCCATCATCGCCGCCATCGCGAAGAAGAACCCCTCGCGCGACTTTGAAACCAAGTTCATCCTGCAGTCCTACCAGTTGGGGATGGCGATGCGCAAGGACCAGCCCGAGCTGATGAAGGCCGTGAACGGCTGGATCAAGACCAACCTGGCCAACGGCAAGCTCAACACCATCCACCTGAAGTACGCGGGCGTTCCCGTCCCCAGGGAAATCACCGATGGCGCCAAGTAAACACACCGGCGCCATGCCATCCCTCCACCTTCACGCAAGGAAATCTTCATGAGCCGTCATTTTGGCGCCATCCGCCAACTGGGTTATGTGGTCCACGACATCGAAGCGGCCATGGACTACTGGAGCGCCACCCTGGGCGTGGGCCCGTGGTTCTACAACCCCAAGGTGCCGATCAAAAACTACACCTACCGGGGTGAATCGCATGAGCCGCACAACTCGGTGGCGCTGGCCAACTCGGGTTATGTCCAGGTCGAGCTGATCCAGACCCGCAACGACGTGCCGTCGATGTACCGCGACTTTTTGCAGGCCGGCCGCACCGGACTGCAGCACATCGCCTACTGGACCAGCGACTACGACGCCGACCTGGCGCGGCTGCTGGCGCAGGGCTTCAAGCCGGTCATGGGCGGCGAGGTCGGCGAGAAGGGCCGCTTCATCTATTTCGACACCGAATACCACCCCGGCACCGTCATCGAATTGTCCGAAGTCGCCGGCCCCAAGGGCAGGATGTTCGACCTGATCCGCGAAGCGTCGGAAAGCTGGGACGGCGTGAGCGACCCGGTGCGCCCGTTCCCCGACCTCAGCAAACTCTGAAGAAAAAAAGCCCGCCATGAACGCCGACCGCTTTGAAGCCACCTACCTGATTGAAACCCCGCTGGCGCCCGCGCAGGTGGCCGAAGTGATGGCCGGCGAGCAGTCCTGCGGCACCTTCACCCGTGTCGAGGGCGAGACCGATGCGCTGCGCCTGCGCGCCCGCGCCACGGTCGAGTCGATTGACGAGCTGGAAGCGGTTGACGCGCCCAGCCTGCCCAACGCATTGCTCGAAAGCAAGGGGCACAATGGCCCGTGGCGGCGCGCGCGGGTGCGCATCTCGTTTCCGGTCGCCAATGTCGGCGCCAACCTGCCGACGCTGGCCGCCACCGTGTCGGGCAACCTCTACGACCTGGGCGAAGCCAGCGGCCTGCGGCTCGAATCGATGACACTGCCCGCCGCCTACCGCATGCGCTTCGACCTGCCCAAAGTCGGCGTCGCCGGCACCCGCAAAGCGACCGGCGTGGCCAGCGGCGCGCTGGTGGGCACCATCCTGAAACCCAATGTGGGTTTTTCGGCCGCGCAAAGCGCCGAACTGGTGGCGCGGCTGTGCGACGCCGGCGTCGACTTCATCAAGGACGACGAGGTCTGCGCCGACCCGCAGCATGCCCCGCTGGCCGAGCGCGTGCCCGCCGTGATGGCGGTGGTGCGCGCGCACCAGGAGCGCACCGGCAAGCATGTCATGGTGGCCTTCAACATCACCGACGAAACCGACGCGATGAAGCGCCACGCCGACCTGGTCGAGCGCGAAGGCGGCAGCTGCGTCATGGCCAGCCTGAACTGGTGCGGCTTTTCCGCGCTGCAAACGCTGCGCCGCCACACCGGCCTGGCGCTGCACGGCCACCGCAACGGCTACGGCGCACTGTCGCGCCATCCGCTGCTGGGCATGTCCTTCCAGGCCTACCAGACGCTGTGGCGGCTGGCGGGCGTGGACCACATGCATGTGCACGGCCTGCAAGGCAAGTTCTCGCAGCCCGACGAGGAAGTGATTGCCTCAGCGCACGACTGCTACACGCCGCTGACCGACGGCATGGACGACCGCGTCATGCCGGCGTTTTCTTCCGGCCAGTGGGCCGGCACCGTGCCTGCCACCTGGGCCGCCGTGCAGAACGACGATTTGCTGTTCATGTCCGGCGGCGGCATCCTGGCGCATCCGGGCGGGCCGGCCGCCGGCGTGGCCAGCATCCGCCAGGCCTGGGCGGCGGCGCGCGAAGGCGTGGCGCTGGGTGACCATGCGCGGCAGGCGCCCGAGCTGGCCGCCGCGCTGGCTTTTTTCGGCCACTGAGGGAATGCCGATGCAGCCCGGCAGCGAACTGAAAATCGCCTACTACGGCGACGACTTCACCGGCGCCACCGACACGCTGGCCACCGCCGCCCGCGCCGGCCTGCGCAGCCTGCTGTTTCTCGGCCTGCCGACGCCCGCGCAGCTGGCGCGCGCCGGCCCCCTCGACTGCCTGGGCATCGCCGGCGCCGCCCGGGCCATGACGCCCGATGAAATGCGGGTGGAGCTTGAACCCGTGGGCCGCCTGTTTGCGCAACTCGGCGCGCCGGTCATGCACTACAAGACGTGCTCGACCTTCGACAGCGCGTCGCATGTCGGCAGCATTGGCGCGGCCATCGGCATCCTGCAGCCGCATGCCGGCAACCCGCTGGTGGCCATCGTCGGCGGCCAGCCCAATTTGCGCCGGTTCTGCGTGTTCGGCAATCTGTTTGCGGCGGCGGGCGAGTCCATCTGCCGCATCGACCGCCATCCGACCATGCGCCAGCACCCGGTCACGCCGATGCACGAGGCGGACTTGCGGCTGCACCTGGCGCGGCAGGGCCTGGCCGATGTGCGCTCCATCGACTACACCGATATTGAGCAGGGCGATGACGCGCTGGACCTGCAACTGGACGCGCTGCTGCAGGCGCAGCCCGGCGCCGTGCTCTTCGATGTTGCCGGCACCGCCGACCTGGCGCCGGTCGGACGGCTGATCTGGCAGCGGGCCCGGCGACAGCGGCTGCTGGCGGCCGGGCCGAGCAGCGTGGTGCAGGCGCTCGCCGCACACTGGCAGACCGCGCCGGCGCGGCCAGAGAATGCCATCGCCCCGGCCAGGGGGCCGGTGCTGGTGCTGGCCGGCAGCCTGTCGCCGATGACGGCGCGGCAGGTGCAGGCCGCCTCGTCGTACGAACACCTGCTGCTGGATGCGGTGCGGCTGGCGCAGGACACGGACTACCGCGGCCAGACGGCACTTCGGATCGCCGCGCGGCTGGGCCAGGGCAAGCATGTGCTGGCCAGCACCTCGGCGGGGCCTTGCGCCGAAGGCGCACCCGCTCCTCAAGCCAGCCTGCCGGACGGGCGCGCCCTGGCGCTGGCCTGCGGCGACCTGCTGGCGCAGGTTCTGAACATCACGCCCCTGCAGCGCCTGGGCATTGCCGGCGGCGACACCTCCAGCCATGCGGTGCAAGCCCTTGATGCCTGGGGCCTGTCCTACCAGGCGCTGCTCGCGCCGGGGGTGGCGCTGTGCCGGCTGCACAGTGACCGGCCGGCACTCGACGGGCTCGAAATCATGCTCAAGGGCGGCCAGATGGGCACAGGCACCCTGTTCGAGGAATTGCTGGCCGGCTGCGCATAAAAAAGCCCCGGCAAAGCCGTGGGCGGCAACGCGAATTTCACCCAACTTTACAAACGATCACAGCGGCGCAATGGCGGCGATACACGGCCGCGCCACACTGGCTTCCAAGCTGCCGCCAATTCCTGGGGGCAGGTCTTTTTCACCCAAAGGGAGCCTCCATGAAATTCACACGCACCTCACTGAACGGCCTGGTCCTTGCTGGCCTGCTGGCCACTGCCGGCGCGGCCGCCATGGCGCAAGGCACTGACGCCGCACCGGCCACGCTGAAGCCCGCCACGTCGGCGCCCGCTGCCCATAACGCCAGGCCGCACCATGGCAAGCACCACATGGGCCGCCATGACCCCGCCAGGATGCAGGCCTGGATGGCCAAGCGCCAGGCCGAACTGAAAGCCAGGCTCAAGATCACCCCGGCCCAGGAAGGCGCCTGGACCGCCTTTACCGCCGCGATGCAGCCGCCGACCCGCATGATGGGCGGCGAACAACGGCCCATGGCCGCGCAGCGCGCCGAACTCGACAAGCTGACCACGCCCGAGCGCATCGACAAGATGAAGGCGCTGCGCACCCAGCGCATGACCGAAATGAATGCCGAAATGGACAAGCGCGGCGAAGCCACCAAGGCCTTGTACGCCGCGCTGAGCCCGGAGCAGCAAAAAACCTTTGATGCCGAGCACCGCAGGATGGGCGAGCAGCGGGGCCGTGGCCATCACGGCGGCGGCATGCACCAGAAGGGCTGAACCTTCAGGTTTTGAAAGCTGAATCCAACCTGCACCGGTTGCGCAAGCGCAGCGGTGCAGGTTTTTTCATGTCTGATCGGCTTGGCGATTCACTCTATTTTTGATAGCTAAAGACGCCCGC
>JAQGMN010000071.1 GCA_028292345.1 Polaromonas sp.
CTGGTGGCCTATTACTCCAGCTGGGCTGAAGCCGCACCCGGCGAAGCGCCCAAATACCGCGCCATCAGTGGCACGGGCAGCGTCGAAGAAATCACCGAAAGAGTCTTCAAGGCACTTTCGGACTGAACCGGTTCGAATGCCGGGCAGAGCCATCCTTCGGGATGGCTTTTTTACGCCTGCCCGGTGGTTGAAATCCGCGCGTCTTGAGCGACCAGCTCCAACATCAGCGCGATCCTGGCCTTGACCGGGCTGAGCCCCTGTGAATCCGCCATCGCGTTGCCAGGCAAAGGCAGGACGCGCCCGTCAACGCAGCGTGTCGATCGAACGATCCGCACGCCGGCAGCCTGGGCATGCAGCAAGCCGGCTTGCAGCGCTTCATGGACCGTGCCATTGCCGGTACCGGCGACCACGAGCCCCCGAACGCCCTGACCGACCAGTGCCTCGACCATGAGGGCGCTCGCGCCTGCGTAATTCATGACAATCTCGACACGGGGCCAGGATGCTATATTTTCAATAGCTATATCCCTCTTGCCAGCAAGCGCAACCGGCCAATTTCTCAACAAACGGAGCCTGCCTTCCTCGACATAGCCGATGGGACCGGCATCGCCGGAACTGAAGGCGTCGAGCTTGTAGGGATGCACTTTTTGAACATCCAGCGCACTGTGCACCGTTCCGGCGCAGACCGCCACGACGCCGCATGCGCCCGGATGCCGGGCAACCGCCACGGCGTCCATCAGGTTCTGCGGGCCATCCGGTGCCAGCGCGGTGACCGGACGCATGGCGCAGGTGAGCACCACCGGCTTGTCCGGCTGGCATACCGATTGCAGGAAAAAAGCCGTTTCCTCCAGCGTGTCGGTGCCATGCGTGATGACAATGCCGTGGACATCGTCATCCGCAAGAAAATGATGCACGCGGGCCGCGAGTTGCGCCCACACGTCAAAGCCCATGTCCTTGCTGTCGATCTGGCTCACCTGTTCGCTGATCACTGGACCGCTTGCGGCGAGTGCAGGAATGGTGGCCAGCAACTGCTCGATGCCCACCTGTGCAGCCGTATAGCCTATGTTGTCTGAGGCCAGGGCGGCCTGACCGGCAATGGTTCCGCCGGTTCCCAAAATGACCAGTTTGCGAGGCTTCATAAGATGTAGTTGCTTTTTTATAAAGGCTGTATGAAAATACAGTTACTGGCCATTCATACAGTCAGTCTGAATTTGCCAAGAGGTAGATTTCAGGCATGTTCAGTTTTAATTCAAGGCCCACAGCTTATGCGCACTTTCAACGATTTTTCCATTCCGCCTGCTGGCAGACCCAAGCTTACCGCCCGGCAGGGAGAGATTCTGGAATTGATCCAGAAAGCCATTGCCCAGACGGGTGCGCCCCCCACCCGGGCAGAAATCGCCGCCCAGCTCGGCTTTCGTTCGCCCAATGCCGCCGAGGAGCATCTGAAGGCGCTTGCCAAGAAAGGCGTCATCGAACTGGTCAGCGGCACCTCCCGAGGCATTCGCCTTCGAACCGATGCCCTGCGGGCCTTGAACGATTCAAGGATGGACCCGTTCCAGATGTCGTCCCAGCGGCTTGCCCAGCTGGCCCTGCCCCTGGTAGGCCGGGTCGCGGCAGGAAGTCCGATCCTTGCCCAGGAACATATCGAGCAGACCTATCATTTCGAAAGCGCCCTGTTCGATCAAAAGCCTGACTACCTGCTCAAGGTGCGCGGCATGAGCATGCGCGATGCCGGCATCATGGATGGAGACTTGCTGGCCGTGAAGCAGGCCAGGGAAGCCCAAAATGGGCAGATCGTGGTTGCCCGGCTCGGCGACGAGGTCACTGTCAAGCGCTTTCACCGCAACTTGAACCTGATCGAGCTGCTGTCTGAAAACCCTGACTTCAAGCCCATCGTGGTCCAGCCTGGCGAGCCTTTTGAATTGGAAGGCCTGGCCGTCGGCTTGATCCGCGGCAAGCTGTCGATGTAGTCCTGCCCGCTGCCGGGTATCGGCAGCACAACGGTTCCCTTTGAAAACGATCAGCCTTTCGTTCTGGCAGACCTTGCCACGCCTGTGTCCAAACTTTATCCACTGGAGTTCTTCATGCGAATCATCAGCTTCTCACATGCCCCCATGCAAGCCTTCTGGTTGGCACCGGTTCAGGCGCTGGCACCATGGATCACGCGGATCAGGCACTCGTTCGGGCACGGCACCGTTCAATCCATCACCCAGCGCTCGGCCGGGTCAGAACAAGTTTCGTTTCTTCATGGCAATGCCATGGCAAGCAACGACCCCACGTTCGACGCAGCACCTGAAATTGTCGACCTGCCCCGCATTCCGTTGCGCCAGGAACCAGTGCGCAGCACACTGCGGGTCGTGCGCGAATCCGATGCGGCCATCCAGCCCGATTGCGCGGGGCGCATGGTCATTTCAGGACGCATGGCCGACGTCTGCGCGGAACTTGATCGCATGGCCATGCAAGCGACAGCCACTATGGCCGATTGTTGATTTTCGAATGCGTCTGGCTTCAGCGGCAGCCAGGCGCAATGGTGCGGAACCAGCCTGCCCGTACTTGCGCCGCCAGCCCTGAACCCCATAGGTAACTGCCTATTCCAGGCATGAGCCGCCGATACTCTAAAAACCCGAATCTTGAGGGCACAATATCTGCATGAATATTGTGATTCTTGAAAACAGTATTCCCCTATGAAAAACAGAGATGATTTTTAGAAGTTACGCTTTTTCCTACGCTAAGTTTAGGCCAACCCAGCCAGCTTGGCGAAGCCTACAACCAAGGCTGCGCCAGCAATGATCCAGGCAAAGTGAGCCGGATCAGCATCACCCCTGGCATAGTGGTCAAAAATCCCTTTCGCAAAGCCTATGGCGATGGGCGCCAAAGCGGCCGATCTCAGGCCAAAAGGCA
>JAQGMN010000082.1 GCA_028292345.1 Polaromonas sp.
AATCCAGCTGCTTGATGCCCAGCGAGATGCGTTCGCGGTCGACATCGACAGCCAGCACGATCGCTTCGACTTCCTGGCCCTTTTTGTAGTTGCGAACAGCGGCTTCGCCGGGCTCGTTCCATGACAAATCGGACAGATGCACCAGGCCGTCGATGCCGGCAGCCAAGCCCACGAACACGCCGAAGTCGGTGATCGACTTGATCGGGCCCTTGACGCGGTCGCCGCGCTTGGTTTCCACAGCGAACTCTTGCCATGGGTTGGCCTTGCACTGCTTCATGCCCAGGCTGATGCGGCGCTTGTCTTCGTCAATTTCCAGAACCATGACTTCGACTTCGTCGCCCAGGGCCACGAGCTTGCTTGGGGCCACGTTCTTGTTGGTCCAGTCCATCTCGGACACATGGACCAGGCCTTCGATGCCGGGCTCGAGTTCCACGAACGCGCCGTAGTCGGCAATGTTGGTGATCTTGCCGAACAGGCGGGTGCCTTGCGGATAACGGCGGTTCACGCCCAACCATGGGTCGTCGCCCATTTGCTTCAGACCCAGCGAGACACGGTTTTTCTCGGTGTCGAATTTCAGGATCTTGGCCACGATTTCCTGGCCAGCCGTCACCACTTCGCTTGGGTGACGCACGCGGCGCCATGCCATGTCGGTGATGTGCAGCAGGCCGTCGATGCCGCCGAGGTCAACGAACGCACCGTATTCGGTGATGTTCTTGACGATGCCCTTGACGGCAGAGCCTTCCTTCAGGGTTTCCATCAGCTTGGCGCGCTCTTCGCCCATGCTGGCTTCGACCACGGCGCGGCGTGACAGCACGACGTTGTTGCGCTTGCGGTCGAGCTTGATGACCTTGAATTCCATGGTCTTGTTCTCGTACGGAGACAAGTCCTTGATGGGGCGGGTGTCGATCAGCGAACCGGGCAGGAAGGCGCGGATGCCGTTGACCAGAACGGTCAGGCCGCCCTTGACCTTGCCGCTGGTCTGGCCGGTGACGAATTCGCCGGATTCCAGGGCTTTTTCCAGGCTCATCCACGAAGCCAGGCGCTTGGCCTTGTCGCGGCTCAGCAGGGTGTCGCCGTAGCCGTTTTCAACGGAGTCGATGGCAACGGAGACAAAGTCGCCGACCTGGACTTCAACTTCGCCCTGGTCGTTCTTGAATTCTTCGAGAGGAATGTAGGCCTCTGACTTGAGGCCGGCGTTCACAACCACATGGTTGTGATCGATGCGCACTACTTCAGCGGTGATGACTTCACCGGAGCGCATTTCAGAGCGTTCGAGTGATTCGTTAAACAGGTCGGCAAAAGATTCAGACATGAATTTCCTAATCCACAAGGGCAGGTTTCCAATAGCGGAATTGCTATTGTTTTTAAGGCTGCTTGCGGCGGTTTGGTGAGGTTTCGCGGTCAAACGACAGGTAAGACCGCAGGTTGCTTAAAATGTTCCTGCAAACCCTGCAGCCCATGAGGGTTGCGCGTCGAGGGTCAGAAGGGCCGGGTGCCTTGCCACCAGTCCATCACCAGATCCAGCGATTCATCAATCGTCAGGTCGGAATTGTCCAGTAGCCGGGCATTATCAGCAGGTCTTAAGGGTGCGGCCTTGCGGGACATGTCCCGTTGGTCGCGCGCTTCCAAATCCTGTTGAATGGCGGCGATTGTAATCGCGTTTCCTTTTGAAATCAATTGCTTGTACCGGCGTTCGGCGCGGTGCAAGGCGCTGGCGGTCAGGTAGATCTTGAGCGGCGCGTCCGGGAACACGACGGTGCCCATGTCCCTGCCGTCGGCCACCAGGCCGGGCAGTTGCCGGAAACTGCGCTGCAAGTCCAGCAAGGCATTGCGGACCTGCGGATGCGCCGAAACCCGGGACGCCGCCATGCCGGCGACTTCGGTGCGGATTTCATCGGAAACGTCTTCCTCGGCGTCGCCGGTGGCCAGGAAAATGCGGTCGCCCTTGAACCGGACCGGCAGGCTGCGTGCAATCTGGGCAATGGCGTCGCCGTCATCGAGCGACAGGCCGGCGCGCAAGGCCGCGAAAGCGCTCAGGCGGTACAGGGCGCCGGAATCCAGGTAGTGGTAACCCAGGTGATGCGCCGCCAGCGCCGCCAGCGTGCCTTTTCCGGAAGCGGTGGGGCCGTCCACGCAGATCACGGGAATCTGGCCGTTTCGTGCCTCGGTGACCGAGAACAGGGTTTCGAAATAGTCCGGGAAGGTCTTGGCTACGCACTTGGGGTCCAGAATCCGGACCGGCAGTTCGGCCGGGTTGAAGGCCGCCAGGGAAAAACACATGGCGATGCGGTGGTCGTCGTAGGTATGGATGACCGCCGGCTTCCAGGCGCCGGCCTGTGCGGGCGGGGTGATTTTCAAATAATCCGCGCCTTCCTCGACGGTGGCGCCCAGCTTGCGCAATTCGCAGGCCATGGCGGCGATGCGGTCGGTTTCCTTGACGCGCCAGCTGGCGATGTTGCGCAGCACCGTGGTTCCGTCGGCATACAGCGCCATCACGGCGAGCGTCATGGCGGCGTCGGGGATGTGGTTGCAGTCCATGTCAACCGCCTTGAGCGGCCAGGTGCGGCGGGACACCTGCAGCGAGTTGGGCGCGCTGTCAATGCGGGCGCCCATCAGGCGTGCCGCCTCGACAAACCGGATGTCGCCCTGGATGGAATCCGCGCCTACGCCCAGGATTTTTAAGCCATTTTGGCCTGTTGCGCTTGCTGCCATTGCGCCAAGTGCTATGAAATAACTAGCAGAAGATGCGTCGGCCTCGACATGGATTTCACCGGGCGACTGGTAGACGCTTCCGGCCGGAATCGTGAAACGCTGCCAGCCTTCGCGCTCGACCTGAATGCCGAAGCGCCTGAGCAGGTTGAGCGTGATCTCGATGTATGGCCGTGAAATCAGTTCGCCAACGACTTCGATGCAGATGGCTTGCCTGGCCACCAGCGGCAGGGCCATCAACAGGGCGGTGAGAAACTGGCTGGAAACGTCGCCCCGGACGCGAATCGCCTGGTCCAGCTTCAAAACCCCTGGACGCAGCCGCAAAGGGGGATAGCCTTCGTTTCCCAGGTAGTCGATGGCGCATCCCAGCTGCCTGAGGGCATCGACCAGGTCGCCAATGGGCCGTTCGTGCATCCGCGGCACGCCCGAAAGCTCAAACTCGCCACCCAGCAGCGCCAGGGCAGCCGTCAGGGGCCGCATGGCGGTGCCCGCATTGCCCATGAACAGTGTGGCTTTGCGCTCGATCAGCTGGCCACCCAGCCCGCCGATCACGGCGGTGCCGCCGTTTTGCACCACGGTGCAGCCGAGTTGCTGGAGTGCGGTCAGCATGACCGCGGTGTCGTCGGACGCCAGCAAGTCATGCACCGTGGTCTGGCCGCGGCTCAACGCGGCCAGCAACAGGACGCGGTTGGAAATGCTTTTGGAGCCGGGCAGGCGGACCTCGCCTGCGGCATGGGCCAGCGGCGGGAGGTCGAGAAACTCGATGTCGTACATGAACGGTGCTTTACTTGGGAGCGTTGTGCGAGGAAATGCGCCAGTTGGCGCGGGTGTCACTGGCTTGCCCGATCTGCGATTCGAGTGCCTCCCCGTTGCCGCTTGAAATCAGCTGCTCAAGCGATTGCAGGGATTGCTGGAAAATTCTGGACTGCGCCAGCAATTCTTCGCGGTTGGCCAACAGAATGTCGCGCCAGACCTCCGGGTCGCTGGCGGCGATGCGGGTGAAATCACGAAAGCCCGGTCCGGCAAGCGCCATGTAGTCCAAGCCCTGCGCCTGGGAGGCGATGCCGTTGATCATGGCAAAGGCGATCAGGTGCGGCAGGTGGCTGACGGCTGCATAAGCCGCGTCGTGCGCCTGGGGTGACATGCGCAGCACCTGGCAGCCCAGGGCCGTCCATACCTCGGTTGCCTTTTGCAGTTGCACGCTCAAGGTGCGTTCGATCGGCGTGAGGATGACCTGCTTGCCGGTGTAGAGATTCACATCGGCATGCTCGACCCCGGAGACTTCCTTGCCGGTGATCGGATGGCAGGGAACGAATGAGCCGACCTGCTCGCGCAGCACCCGGCGCGCTGCGTCCACCACATCGCGCTTGGTGGAGCCGACATCCATCACCAGCGTCGTCGGCCCGACCAAATGCCGGATGGCCTTGAAAGTGGCTTCCGTGGCTGACACGGGAATGGCCAGCAAGACGATATCTGCGCCGGAAACCGCCAGAAGTGCCGAAGGCGCTTCCACGTCGATCACTCCCATCTGGCGCGCGCGCTCGGTGGTGGAAGGGGATTTGCTGTAGCCGACAACCCGCCTGACCAGACCGGCGCGCTTGAGCGCCAGCGCAAAGGAACTGCCCATCAGGCCGCAGCCGATGAGGCCTAATTGCTCGAACATGCCGGGTTCCTGAAATGATGGTGATGGGCTGGCTCGGGGCGGTCTCGGGGTGGATTGCGCATCAGTCGCTGACGGGGTAGGTGCCCAGCACCTTGTAGAACGCGCAAAGCTGCTGCAGGTCCGCCAGTGCGGCTTTCACATGATCTTGCGACGGATGCCCCTGGAGGTCGATATAGAAATAGTATTCCCACTGGCCCGAGCGGGCTGGCCGCGATTCAAAGCGTGTCATGGAAACACCGTGGCTTTTCAACGGCACCAGGATGTCATGCACGGCGCCGGGCCGGTTGGGCACTGAAACCACCAGGCTGGTGCAGTCCTTGCCCGAAGCGGGCGGGGCAGGAAGCGTCTGCGGCAGGCAAACGACCGCAAAGCGGGTGCGGTTGAAGGCATCGTCCTGGATGGCATGCGCTGCCGTGTGCAGTGAAAACTGTGTTGCTGCGCGGGCACTGGCAATGCCGGCCCAGGCGGGATGGGTGGTGGCAAGCCGCGCGCCTTCTGCGTTGCTGGAAGCGGCGCGGCGTTCGGCATGCGGTAAATGCGTCGTCAGCCACCCCTGGCATTGCGCCAGGGCCTGCGGATGCGCAATGACAGCTTCAATGCCTTCCAGCGAGTCCGACAGGCGCAGCAGGTTGTGCCGCACCATCAGGCTGACTTCGCCCACGATATGCAGCGGCGAGTTCAGCAGCAGGTCGAGCGAGCGCGACACGACGCCCTCGGTCGAATTCTCCACCGGCACCACGCCAAATTCGGCCGTGCCTGCCGTGGCGGCCCGAAACACTTCATCAAAGCTGGTGCAGGGAACGTGTTCAATGCTGGAGCCAAAGAACTGAACGGCGGCTTCCTCGCTGAACGTTCCGGCAGGGCCCAGGTACGCCACCCGGACCGGAGACTCCAGCGCCAGACACGCGGACATGATTTCGCGCCAGACGGCTGCAACATGTTCGTTTTTAAGCGGCCCCTGGTTGGCCTGCTGTATCTTTTCAATGACCTGGGCAACCCGGTCCGGCCGGAAAAAAGGCGTCCCCTCGCGCTTCTTGACTTCTCCGACCTGTTCAGCCACGAGGGCGCGCTGGTTCAGGAGCGTCAGCAGTTGTTTGTCGAGCGCATCGATCTGGACGCGCAAATCAGCAAGGTTGACAGTCATATCAGGCGTGTTTTTGTTCGAATTCTTGCAAATAGCTCACCAGTGCCTGAACACCGGCCAAGGGCATGGCGTTGTAGATGCTGGCGCGCATGCCGCCCACGGATTTGTGGCCTTTGAGCTGCAACAGGCCGCGAGCTTTTGCGCCAGCCAGAAAGGCATCGTTGCGTGACTCGTCGCGCAAGAAGAACGGCACGTTCATCCGGGAGCGGCAGTCCCTGCTGACCTTGTTGACATACAACTGCGAACTGTCGATAGCGTCGTACAGCAATTGCGCCTTGGCCATATTGTGCTTTTCAATGGCTTCCATGCCGGTTGCCTCGCCTTCCCGTTGCCGCTTGAGCCACTGAAAGGTCAGCCCCGCAATATAGATGGCGTAGGTGGGCGGGGTGTTGTACATCGAATCGTTGTCGGCCACCGTCTTGTAATTGAAGGCGCTCGGGCAGACCGGCAGGGCATGACCGAGCAGGTCTTCGCGCACCACCACCAGGGTCACGCCGGCGGGCCCCAGGTTCTTTTGCGCGCCGCCAAAAGCCAGGCCGACCCTGGACCAGGCAACCGGCCGTGACGCCACTTGCGACGAGAAGTCGATCACCAGCGGGGCGTCGCTGCCCAGGGCCTTCAGGTCGGGCAACTCCTGGAACTCGACCCCATGGATGGTTTCGTTGGTGCAGACATGCACATAGCTGGCATCACGGCGCAACTGCCAGGACGCCAGCGGCGGCAGGCTGGTAAAGGCGCTGCTTTCCGTCGTCGCGGCGATCTGGACATCGCAGTATTTGCGCGCTTCCTTTTGCGACTTGTCGCTCCAGCTGCCGGTCACCACAAAATCAGCCGAGCCGCCGCGCGACAGGTTCAACGGGACGATGGCGTTTTCCGCCAGTCCTCCGCCTTGCATGAAGAGTATTTTGAAGTTCCTGGGAACCGCCATCAGTTCGCGGAAGTCGGCTTCAGCGTTTTCGTAGATCGAAATGAACTCCTTGCCCCGGTGGCTCATTTCCATCACGCTCATGCCGCTGCCTTGCCAGTCGAGCATTTCGGCGGCGGCTTGCTGCAACACAGCCTCCGGCAAATTGGCAGGACCCGCCGAGAAGTTGAAGGGCCGGGTCATTTCTTGGCGGGAGCACTGGCCTTGGGTGCTGCTGCAGCAGGCCCGCCCACTATTTTCTGTGCCGCTGCATCAAACTGCTTGGCCCGGGCAAGCACATCGGCCCTTGAGGCGTCTATCAGTTTCTGGACAAACATGTTGCCCATTTCAGGCGAGTTGGCCTGGTATTTCTTGATGGCGGGTGATTCGAAGAAAGCGGCAATCTGCTGCAGCTCCTCAAGCGTAAAGCGCTCGGCATAGGCCGGCACCAACACATCGGTACTGACTTTGCTGACCTGTTTGGCAATCAGCTGGTTGGTATCGTCGGAATACTTCTTGAGTTCGGCATTGAGCGCTTCAGACGCTTTTTGCTGGTTGGCCTTGGCCACATTCGCCTCCAGCCGGGGCCCCCAGCTGGCGATCAGCTCCTGCGTTGTGCTGCCTGCCAGCTGCGCAATGAGCCGGTCAAGTTCCGGACCCTGCTGAAGCTTGACGACCTTGGCAGCCAGTTCGGTTTTGGCATCGGTCGTCTGGGCGTGCAGGCCGGTGGTGAGGGCAAGGCTGGCAAATGCCAGCGTGGTGAGCAATTTTTTCATTAATCCTGTTCCGGGTTGACGGCATCGCTGCCTGCGTCGTTTTCAGTGTCGGTGTCGAGGCTTTCGTCTGCCTCTTCCAGGGCCGCATCGTTTTCAACGATGCGCTGCAGGCCACTGAGTTGTGAACCTTCATCCAGGCCTATCAGCGTAACACCCTGTGTGGCGCGACCCATTTCACGAATCTCGCTGACCCGGGTGCGCACCAGCACGCCCCTGTCAGTGATCAGCATGATTTCGTCGTCGGCATGAACCAGTGTGGCCGCGACGACCTTGCCGTTGCGTTCGCTTTGCTGGATGGCAATCATTCCCTTGGTGCCCCGGCCATGTCGCGTGTATTCGGTGATCGACGTGCGCTTGCCGAAGCCTTTTTGGGTGGCCGTCAGGACGCTTTGTTCGCCGTCCTCGGCGACCAGCATGGCAATGACCCCCTGGCCATCCTCCAGATTCATGCCTCGAACACCCCGCGCATTGCGTCCCATTGGGCGCACATCGTTTTCATCGAAACGAACCGCCTTGCCGCCGTCGCTGAACAGCATCACGTCATGCTTTCCGTCGGTGAGGGCGGCGCCGATCAGGTAATCCCCTTCATCAAGCGCCACGGCAATGATGCCGCCCTTGCGCGGATTGCTGAAATCGTCCAGCGGGGTTTTCTTGACCGTTCCCATGGACGTGGCCATGAACACATACTGGTCCGCCGGAAAGCTGCGCTTTTCCCCCGTCAGGGCCAGAACCACGGTTATTTTTTCTCCCTCCTGGAGCGGGAACATGTTGACAATCGGCCGCCCACGCGATCCGCGCGAGCCTGCCGGCACCTCCCAGACTTTCAGCCAGTAAAGCCGGCCGCGGTCCGAAAAGCACAGGATGTAGTCATGCGTGTTGGCAATGAACAGCTGGTCGACCCAATCGTCTTCCTTGGTCGCGGTCGCCTGCTTGCCGCGGCCACCGCGCTTCTGCGCCCGGTATTCCGACAGCGGCTGGCTCTTGATATAGCCGGTATGCGAAAGCGTGACGACCATGTCGGTCGGCGTGATCAGGTCTTCGGTGCTCAGGTCAAAGGAGCTGTGTTCGATATGGCTGCGTCGCGCGCCCAGCTTGGTCTGGCCGAATTCCAGCTTGATGGCCGAAAGCTCTTCGCCGATGATGGTGGAAACCCGCTCCGGCTTGGCCAGAATGTCAAGCAGGTCGTCAATCTCCGCCATGACTTCCTTGTATTCTGCAACGATCTTGTCCTGCTCCAGCCCGGTCAGGCGCTGAAGGCGCATCTGCAGGATTTCCTGCGTCTGGGTTTCGGACAGGCGGTACAGGCCGTCGTTGCCCATGCCGTAGGCTTTTTCAAGACCATCGGGGCGGTAGTCGTCGGCATTGACGGTGCCGCCATCGGTGCGCGCGCGGGTCAGCATTTCACGCACCAGACTGCTGTCCCAGGCGCGTGTCATCAGCTCGGCCTTCGCCACCGGAGGCGTCGGCGCATTGCGGATGATGGCGATGAACTCGTCGATATTGGCCAAGGCAACGGCCAGTCCTTCCAGTACATGGCCGCGCTCGCGCGCCTTGCGCAATGTGAACACCGTACGGCGCGTTACTACTTCACGGCGGTGCGAAATAAAGACCTGGATCAGGTCCTTCAGGTTGCACAGTTTGGGCTGGCCGTTGATCAGTGCCACCATGTTGATGCCGAAGGTGTCCTGCAACTGCGTCTGCTTGTACAGATTGTTCAGCACAACTTCGGGCACTTCGCCGCGTTTCAGGTCGATGACCAGGCGCATGCCGGACTTGTCGCTTTCGTCCTGGATATGGCTGATACCCTCGATCTTCTTTTCATGGACCAGTTCGGCCATGCGCTCCTGAAGCGTCTTTTTATTCACCTGGTACGGCAGTTCATCGACGATGATGGACTGGCGCTGACCCTTGTCGATATCCTCGAAATGGCACTTGGCGCGCATGACCACCCGGCCGCGACCGGTGCGGTAGCCGTCCTTCACGCCATTGATGCCATAAATGATGCCGCCCGTGGGAAAGTCGGGCGCCGGAATGATTTCCATCAGTTCATCGATCGACGCTTCCGGATTTTTCAACAGATGCAAGCAGGCATCCACCACTTCATTCAGGTTATGCGGTGGAATGTTAGTTGCCATGCCCACCGCAATGCCGCCAGAGCCGTTGACCAGCAAGTTGGGCAGGCGGGTCGGCATGACCAGGGGTTCCTGCTCGCTGCCATCGTAGTTAGGACCGAAATCAACCGTTTCCTTGTCCAGATCGGCGAGCAGTTCGTGAGCGATCTTGGACAGACGGATTTCCGTGTAGCGCATCGCCGCAGCGCTGTCGCCATCGACCGAGCCGAAGTTGCCCTGGCCATCCACCAGCAGGTGACGCAGTGAAAAATCCTGGGCCATGCGCACGATGGTGTCGTAAACCGACTGGTCGCCGTGGGGATGGTATTTGCCAATGACGTCGCCGACGATACGGGCGGATTTCTTGTAAGGCTTGTTCCAGTCGTTGTTCAACTCGTGCATCGCGAACAGAACGCGCCGGTGCACCGGCTTGAGTCCGTCACGTGCATCAGGCAGGGCCCGGCCCACGATAACGCTCATTGCGTAGTCGAGGTAGCTTCTTCGCATTTCCTCTTCTAGGCTGATGGGCAGGGTTTCTTTTGCGAACTGGGTCATGAAAAGCCTGGTTTTGGATGTGTCAAGGTAGAAGGGAAATGTGCTTTGATTTTAAGGCTCGAGTTTAAAACGGCTAGTTTGTGGCGACCCTGCAACATATTTGGAAGAAACGCCGCTCTCTGTCAGACGAAGGCTATAGCGAGCTTGAAGCCCAGAATGTGTGTGGCACAATCAATGTAACTCCTTGAGTGATGGTCACTTGA
>JAQGMN010000088.1 GCA_028292345.1 Polaromonas sp.
GTGGTTTCGACCGTGTCCAGGCAGACCTTGACGAACAGCTTGAACTTGAGCGTGCGGTACCAGGCAAAGCCCAGCACCATCGCCCAGACGCAGGCGGCAATCGCGCCTTCGGTGGGCGTGAACAGGCCGGTCGTCATGCCGCCGATCAGCAGCACCGGCGTCATGATGGGCAGCACCGCCTCGAAGCTGAACATCTTGTCGAGCACGAACAGCAGCACCAGGCCCAGGAAAACGGTGGCCTGCGGCGGCGCGCCGGCCTGGATCAGCCCCCACAGCGCCAGCGGCCATCCGGCCACCACCGCCATTTCGATCAGCGCCTTGCCGAAGCGGCTGCCAGAGAACCGGATGTCGCCGCCCCATTTGTTCTTGTGCGCAAAGTAGGCGACGGTCAGCATCATCAAAAAAGCCATCAGCAGGCCCGGCAGCAGGCCGGCCAGGAACAGCGCGCCAATCGAGACATTGGCCATCATGCCGTAGATCACGAACGGCAAACTCGGCGGAATGATGGGGCCGAGCGTGGCCGACGCGGCCGTCACGCCGACGGCGAATTCGGACGAATAGCCGTGCTCCTTCATTGCCTTGATCTCGATGGTGCCCAGGCCGGCCGCGTCGGCAATCGCCGTGCCGCTCATGCCGGCAAAGATCACCGAGCCGACGACGTTGA
This sequence comes from Polaromonas sp., assembly GCA_028292345.1. GTDB lineage: Bacteria > Pseudomonadota > Gammaproteobacteria > Burkholderiales > Burkholderiaceae_C > Polaromonas. The sequence goes on from JAQGMN010000088.1 coordinate 665, forward strand.
CATGGCCGAGCCCGCCCTTGAGCCAGCCGACCAGCGCCAGCGCGAAGTTGTAGATGCGGGTGGTGATGCCGGCGTTGTTCATCAGGTTGCCGGCGAGGATGAAAAACGGCACGGCCAGCAGCGGAAAGCTGTCGATGCCCGAGACCATGCGGTGGATCACCACGAAGGGCGGCAGCGTGCCGCTGAACAGGATGTAGACCAGCGACGCGCCCGCCATGGCGATGGCCACCGGAATGCCGGCGCCCATGAAGATCAGGAAGAATATTTTGAGCATGGAGGGTTCTGGTGTGACTGGGGTGGTGAAAGGACTCACCGGTCCTGCATGGTCGAGTCGGGCCGCTCCAGCACGCTGTAGCCGCGACGGTGGTGAATGAGCGCCACCTGAACCGAGCGCAACAGCATCACCGCGAAGCCGAGCAGGCACAGCCCGTAAACGATGTTCATCGGCAAATCGACCACCGTCATCCGCGTCTGGTTGCCGATCTTGAGCATCATCTGGACCGTCAGGCCCGTGGCGGCGGCAAAAAACGCGATGCGCACAAGGTCCACGAAGCTAGATATCAGCCGGCCCATGCGCGCCGGCATGTGGCGGTAGAAGAAATCGACATGGATGTGGTTGTTCTTGACGACGCCGATGGCCGCGCCGATGAACACCACCGCGATCAGCTGGTAGCGGGCGATTTCCTCGGTCCACGCGGCCGAATCGTTCATCACATAGCGGGTGACGAACTGGTAGAACACCGTCAGGGCCAGGAGCCAGAAAAAGGCCAGTGCCAGCCAGGCCTCCGGCGTGGTGGTGGACAGGTCCACGACCTCGTCCTCGACATGGAACTCGCCGTCGTCGCTGATGATCTTGTCGCTCATGGAGGGCACTTTCCAATGGGGTTTTGCCTTGCTCCTTCCCCCTCTGGGGGAAGGCAGGAATGGGGGCTCTGCGGCATGGGGAGCGCTGCGGGAATCTTTTCAGGATGCCGGCACCGGCGGTGAATGAACAATTACCGCCAACGCTGCTGCCCCCATCCCAACCTTCCCCCAGCGGGGGAAGGGGCAGGTCGGGGTCACTTCAGCGCAGTGATGCGGTCGTAGTCCTGCTGGCGGTAGCCGTGGTCGGTCGGCTTGGTGTTTTTCAGCACCGCCTCGCGAAAGGCCGCCTTGTCCACCGTGATGACGTTGTTGCCCTTTTTCTTGAACTCCTCGGCCAGCCGCGCTTCGGAGGCAATGATTTCGCGCCCGGTCTTCTCGGCCGCCTCCTGCATCACGTCCGTGAAAATCTTCTTCTCGTCGGCCGACAGCTTGGCCCAGAGCTGGCCGGAGGTGATGGTCAGCAGCGAGTCGATGATGTGGCCGGTCAGCGAGATGTTCTTTTGCACCTCGAAGAACTTCTTGGCCTCGATGGTCGGCAGCGGGTTTTCCTGCGCATCGACGGTGCCGTTCTGCAGCGCCAGGTAGACCTCGGCAAAGGCGATGGGCGTGGCGTTGGCGCCCAGCGACTTGGGGAAGGCCAGGTAGGCCGGCGCGTCGGGGACGCGGATCTTCAGGCCCTTCATGTCCTCGGGCTTGGCGACCGGCTTGGCCGCGCTGGAGGTGACGTGGCGCGCGCCGTAGTAGTTGAGCGCGGTGATGTGGTTGCCGCTCTTGTCGTCATAGCCCTTGGCCAGTTCCTTGAACACGTCGCTCTTGGCATATTTCAGCAGGTGGTCGGCGTCGCGGAAGATGAAGGGAAAGTAGCTCACGGCCAGCGGCTTGTAGGTGTTGCCGGCAAAGCTGGCGCCGCTCAGGATGATGTCCACCGAGCCGAGCGTCAGGCCCTGGTTGATGTCGGCTTCCTTGCCCAGCGTGGACGCCGGAAA
>JAQGMN010000107.1 GCA_028292345.1 Polaromonas sp.
CCGGCGCGGTGCCGGCCGGCGCCAGCAGGCCCTCGTCCACCAGCTCGACGATGCGCCCGGCCTGCGCGGCGCAGGCGCGGCACAGGTCGTCCAGGCTCAGTTCGGTCTGGTCTTCGAGGATGAGTGCGGCTTGCACAAGTTGGAAGTCGGTGGTGGTCATGGCTGGCCTTCCAGTCTGGCTCTGGGTTTGAAGGAGGCGAACTGCCGGGCCATGCTTTCATAGAACGCCTTGCTGCTGTCGCTGTCGGCGGCCGGCACGGCAATTTGCAGCACGAAGTAAAAGTCGCCCGGTGTGCTGCCGGGCAGGCCGCGCCCCTTGAGCCGCAGCTTGCGCCCGGGGGCCGAGCCGGGCGGCACCGTGACCTCGACGCGCCCGGTCGGCGTGGGCGCCTGCACATGGGCGCCCAGCGCGGCTTCCCACGGCGCGATGGGCAGGTCCAGGTAGACATCGCGCAGTTCCACGCGGTAGAGCGGGTGCGGCTTGAATTCCACGTCAAGGTACAGGTCGCCCGCGCCGCCGCCGCCGACGCCGGGCGAGCCCTGTCCGGCCAGGCGGATGTGCTGCCCGGCGCGGATGCCCTTGGGGACGCTGAAGCTGATCTGGTGCTCGCGGTAGCTGACCTGGCCCTGGGCGTCCACCTCGGGCACGCGCAGGTTGATGGTGCGGGTGGCGCCGCTGTAGGCGTCTTCCAGGTCGATGAGGATCCGGGCATGGTGGTCTTCGCCGGCGGCGCTGAAGCGGGACCGCTGGCCGCCCGCGCGGGCGCCGCCGGTGGCAAAGCCCTGGCGGAACAGCGACTCGAAAAAGTCGCTGTAGTCGCCGCCTTCGCCTCCATCTGCGCCCGGGAAACCGCGCGGCGCACTGCGGTCGGCATGCTCGGCGCCGGCGTTCCAGCCGGGCGGCGGGCGGAATTCCTGGCCTTCGCGCCAGTGTTCGCCCAGCTGGTCGTAGGCGGCGCGCTTTTCGGGGTCCTTCAGCACCTCGTAGGCTTCGCCGAGCTGCTTGAAGCGCGCCTCGGCGTCCTTTTCCTTGCTGACGTCGGGATGGTATTTGCGCGACAGCTTGCGGTAGGCGCGCTTGATGTCGTCAAGCGTCGCGTCGCGGGCCAGGCCCATGACGGTGTAGTAGTCCTTGAATTCCATGAAGGCCTTCCCCTGCGGATGCGACCCAGGGCGGGTCAGGAAGCACCTTAGCGCAAAACCGCGCCGGTTTCACTGTCCTGCGTCAAGCCGCCGTGTAGGCCACCGGCTTGCCCGCTCATTTCACCGGAATGGGCGTGGCGGCCGGCACCGGAACGGCGGTGACGCTGTTTTGCGGCGAGCCTTCGATCAGCCGGTCGGAATAGGTCAGGTAGATCAGCGTGTTGCGCTTGGCGTCCACCATGCGCACCACGCGCAGGCGCTTGAAGACCAGCGAGATGCGCTCGCTGAACATTTCTTCCTGCTTGTCCAGCGGCTTGCCGCCGGCAAAGCTGATGACGCCGGTCTGGCGGCAGGCGATCGACGCATCGGACTTGTCCTCGGCCAGGCCGAGCGCGCCCTTGACGCCGCCGGTCTTGGCGCGCGAGACGTAGCAGGTCACGCCGGCGACCTTGGGGTCGTCGTAGGCATCGACGACGATCTTGTGGTCGGGCCCGATGAACTTGAAGACGGTATCGACCGCGCCGACTTCCTCGGCGCTGGACAGGCCGCAGCCGCTCAGGACCAGGGCGGCGGCCAGCGCGGCGCGGCGCAGGCCGGGGCGTCCGATGGCGGGTATGGGGGAAGGGGTGGAAGCGTGCATGGAAAAATTCCTTGAAGGGGCGCCGGACAGGGCCGCGCGCTGGAGCCAGGCCTCTAATGTACAAAGCCGGCCGCCCCTATCATGTGCGAATGATTCCCAGCCCGCCGTCGTCCAGCCTGCATTCCCTGTTTGCCGCCCAGCACCGCGCCAGCCGTGCCCAGGCCGAAGTGCCGCTGGCGCTGCGCCGCGAGCGGCTGCTGAAAATCCGCGCGCTGCTGGCGCAGCACGGCGCGGCGCTGGCGCAGGCGGTGCAGGCCGACTTTGGCGTTCGCTCGCCGCAGCTGACCGAGATTGCCGACCTGTTCGTGCTGCGCACGCTGCTGGCCGGGCTGCTCAAGAACCTGGCGCGCTGGATGAAGCCGGTGCGGGTGCGCACGCCGCTGTACCTCCAGCCCGCCCGCGCCTTCTTGCTGCGCCAGCCGCTGGGCGTGGTCGGCGTGATTTCGCCGTGGAACTATCCGGTGCAACTGGCGCTCGGCCCGGTCATCACCGCGCTGGCGGCGGGCAACCGGGTGATGCTCAAGCCCAGCGAGCTGACGCCGCGCACCTCGGCGCTGCTGGCCGAACTGATCGGCCAGAGTTTTTTGCCCGACGAGCTGTGCGTGGTGCAGGGCGAGGGCGACGTGGCGGCGGCCTTTGCCGGCCTGCCGTTCGACCACCTGTTCTTCACCGGCTCGACGGCGGTGGGCCGCAAGGTGGCCGCGGCGGCGGCCGCCAACCTGACGCCGACCACGCTGGAGCTGGGCGGCAAGTCGCCGTGCATCATCGACGCGTCGTGCGACCTGGACGAGGCGGCGCTGAAGATTGCCCACGGCAAGCTGCTCAATGCCGGCCAGACCTGCATCGCGCCCGACTATGTGCTGCTGCCCGAAGGCCGCGAGGCGGCGTTTGCGCAAGCCTTCGAGCGGGCGGTGGCCGCGCTGTTCCCGACCTTCGAAGGCAATCCCGACTATGCCGCCATCATCAACCCGCGCCAGCATGCGCGGTTGCAGGCGCTGCTCGACGATGCGCGCAACGACAGCGCCCGGGTGCAGGTGCTCCACCCCGGCGGGGGCCATCCTGCGGCTGCGGGGTCGCGCCAGATGCCGCCGGCGCTGGTGTTTCATCCGGCGCCCGATTCGCGGCTGCTGAACGAGGAAATCTTCGGCCCGATCCTGCCGGTACTGGCCTACCGGTCGCTGGACGAGGCGATTGCGCATGTCAATGCCCGGCCCCGGCCGCTGGCGCTGTACTGGTTCGGCAAGGACACCGCGTCGCGCGACAAGGTGCTGGCGCGCACCGTGAGCGGCGGCGTGACGGTGAACGACACGCTGATGCACATTGCCCATCCGCACCTGCCGTTCGGCGGCGTCGGCGACAGCGGCTGGGGCGCCTACCACGGGGAGGCCGGATTTTTGCGGCTGACGCAGCAAAAGCCGGTGCTGCTGCAGTCGAGATGGGCGCGCGGCGAACTGTTCTATCCGCCGTACGGCAAGCGCTTCGACCAGGTCATGGGCTTGCTCAAGCGGATCATCTAGCCGGCCGGCCGGCGCAGGCCCCTGGCGCCCTTCAGTTCACGTGGCAAGAATTTTCGCGTTTTGAAAGGGTTGGGCATCGATTGGCATGTCCATGATGAAGGTGGTTCCCCTTTCCAGGGAACTGTCAACCATGGTGCTGCCGCCATGGCTCTCGGTGACGAGCCGGACAAAAGGCAGGCCGATGCCCCAGCCTTCCTTCGAGCTTTGCCTTGCGGCGCTGGCGCGCTCGAACACCTTGAAGATGTTCTCGATCTCATCGGCCGCAATGGGATTGCCTGCGTTGTGAACCGACACGGCCATCCGCCCGTCGTTGCGGATCAGCCTGACCGAGATGGAGGTGGTCGGGGCACCGTACTTGACCGCATTGCTGAGCAGGTTTTCCAGCGCCCGCCTGAATGACTGAAGGTCCCAGAACACGTCAACCGGCTGCCCGATGATCTTGAATCTTGGCCCGTGCCTTACCTCGGCCTGGTCGCACACGTCCTGCACCGCTTGCAGCAGGTTGAAGCTGCTCAGGTGAAGCAAAAGCTGCGAGCCGGTTTTGGACACGATCGCGTCGAGCAGTTCATGGAGCATTCTGTCCATGTTTTGTTGATTTTCAACGATCTTGCCGGCCAGCTTCTGTATGTCGGGCGATTCTGACTTGTGCGCGATCAACTGCGCCGCCATGCTGGCCACGCCCAGCGGATTTCTCAGGTCGTGCATCAGGGCTGAAATGACCCGCTCGCGCAAAGCGGTCATCGACACGACATACGCGCTGACGCTTTCCCTGATGGCGCCGTCAATGGACGTATCGATGACCTGGCGTTCTTCCTCGGTGACTGCAACGCCGTTCAATTTCAAGGCGCCCAGCAACGACGTTCTGAGCAGCTGGTATTCAAGAATGATTGCCTTGATGTCGTAGCTGGTCAGTCGGGCGCGTTCAGCGCCGTGGGCGGTCGCCACCGTTGTGCCGGAGGTCGCATTCGTGCGCGGAATATCGGGGGACACCGACTCGGCCAGGTGGTCGTAAAAGAGTGGCAGGGTATCGATGAGGACGGGCTCGGCCAGGCTTTTCGCCTGTTCGATGCTGTTGCGAACCTCTTCCTCCCAACAGGACAGAACCTCATCCTTGAGGGCTAGCATTTTTTGAGACGTGGTAAACAGCGCGTACTCGCTGCTTCCTTGATCGTCAATGGAGCGCATGGTGTACCTTTCAAGCAGGTGAAGCGCTTTGGTACAGGGGTATCAAAGAGGATCTGAATTCTCGAACCGTTACAGAATAGTGCTTCAGGTAAATCATCCGCATAGGAGAAGGGCTTGAATGTGGATGGCCGCAAGCTGAGATTTCCCTGTTCTCCGGGGTGGACTCGCGCTGGCGCAATCGGGCTGTTGGCGGTAATGCAATTGCAACTGTGGCGGCTGCCATGCCGCCCAGCAAATTGCTATAAATTCAATAGCGTGATGAGCAGGCTTACTGGGCGCTAGAGCCCGTTTTTGTTCTGAAACTGGCTGGGCGGCTGGCCCATGGCGGCCTTGAACATGGCCGAGAACGCGCTTTCGCTGGCATAGCCGCTGGCGGCGGCGACATTGCCCACCGGCTCGCCGCGCGCCAGCATCGGCAGCGCATGGGCGAGGATGGCCTGCTGGCGCCATTGCTGGTAGCCCAGGCCGAGCTCGTCCCTGAACAGCCTGGCCACGGTGCGCTCGCTCGCGCCGATGCTGGCGGCCCATTCGGCCAGCGTGGCCCGCTCGCCGGGCGCGCGCAGCACCGCCTGGCACAGGGCGCGCAGCCGCTTGTCGCCGGTCTGCGGATGCGGCAGCGGCACGCCCAGCGCCTGGGTGTCGGCATGGGTGATCTCGTCCAGCACCAGGGCGCTGAGCCAGCCCTCTCGCGCGGCGCCGAGCGGCTGCTCGGGCGGCGCATCGAGCGAATGCACCAGCTCGCGCAGCAGCGCCGTCACCACGATGACGCGGCAGCCGTGCCAGCCCTCGGGCGTGGCGCTGGCGTCGATGTAGAGCGTGCGGAACTCGGCTGCCTCCAGCACCGTGATGTGGTGGCGCGCGCCGGGGGCGATCCACACCGCCCGCGACGGCGGCACGATGTAGGTGATGCCCTCGGTCCTGCACGGGCGCGCCGCATGCTGGTCGGCCGTGACCTGCACCACGCCGCTGGCGCAGTAGGCCAGCTGCGCCCAGGCATGCGAATGCGGCTGGAAATGCGCATCGGCCGGCATCGAGCGGGCGCGCACCCGCACCGGGCGCTGCGGGCTGGGGGTGAACGGGTCGGTGTCGCCCACGGGCATGGACTGGAGTGGGCGGTGGTGGCGGTGCATGGTGTGCTGATGATGAAGTGAAGGGCGGTCCACGGGCCGCGCAGACAGCACGAAAGACCCGAAAATTGGATTGGCTGAAATTCGCTGAAACATGGCCTTTTGTCGCATTCCGGAAACCCAGGCGAATATTACGATACGGCCATGAACACTTCAAGCACCCTGAACCTGCCTGCCGGCGCCGTGCCGCTGCGCGCCGATGCCAGCGTGATCGGCCTGGTCGGCCTGGCCCACCTGATCAGCCACTTCAGCCAGTTGCTGCTGGCGCCGCTGTTTCCCTGGCTCAAGGAGGCCTTCAACGTCAGCTATGCCCAGCTGGGTTTCCTGATGACGATCTTCTTCACGGTGTCGTGCGCGGTGCAGGCGCTGTCGGGCTTCGTGGTGGACCGCTTCGGGCCGCGCCCGATCCTGTTCGGCGGCCTGGCGCTGATCGGCACGGCCGCTTTCGGCTACGCCATCAGCACCAGCTACTGGATGCTGGCCGGCTTCGCGGTGCTCGGCGGCATCGGCAACGGCGTGTTCCATCCGGTGGACTACACGCTGCTCAACCGCAAGGTCAGCGCGCCCCGGCTGGGCCATGCCTACAGTGTGCACGGCATCACCGGCAGCCTGGGCTGGGCGCTGGCGCCGGCGCTGGTGGTCGGGCTGACCTATGCCTGGTCGTGGCGCGTGGCCCTGGCCTCGGCGGGCCTGCTGGCGTTCGCGGTGCTGGCGGTGCTGCTGCTCAACCGCGAAAAACTGGCGCTCAAGGTGCTGGCGCCGGCAGCGAACGCGGGCGCATCCGGCGGCAACCTCGACTTCCTGAAGATTCCGGCCGTGTGGATGTGCTTTGCGTTTTTCTTCTGGTACGCGATCGTGCTGAGCGTGGTGCAGGCGTTTGCGCCCGAGGCGGCGCGCCAGCTGCACGGCATGGCGCTGAACCTGGTGGCGCTGTGCCTGACGGTGTACATGCTGTGCAGCGCCGGCGGCATGGTGCTGGGCGGCTTCCTGGCGTGCGACCCCGCGCGGTGCGAGCGCATCGTCGGCATCGGCTTCGGGCTGGCGGCGGCGGTGGCGCTGGTGCTGGCGCTGGGCAGCCCGACGGCGGCCATGGTGCCGGTGCTGTTCGGCCTGATGGGCTTTGCCTCGGGCATTGCCGGGCCGTCGCGCGACCTGCTGGTCAAGCGCTCGACGCCTGAAAACGCGTCGGGCCGGGTGTATGGCGTGGTGTATGCCGGGCTCGACATCGGCCAGGCGGTGTCGCCGCTGGTGTTCGGGCTGATGATGGACCACGGCCAGTACCGGGGCGTTCTGCTGGGGCTGGCCTTGATGCAGGGCGTGCTGATCGCCAGCGCCTTCAATGTGCGGCGGGTGCGCCGCACCGCCCTGGCGCCGGCCTGAACCGCCAGCGCCGGGCCGGGCAGGCATGCGCCGGCGGCCGGCATTTATGATGGCGGGCTGCATCACGCCATTGCCTGCCGTCCTGCACGGCCTTTCATCCATGAGTGTTTTTTTACCGCGATGCCTGTTGTCGCGTGCGCACCGTTCCCGAATTCAGGCCGCTTTTTCACGCTGCGCCCAGGCGCTGGGGCCGGCGTTCATCGGCCTGCTGCTCATGCTGGCCGCGGTGTGCGCCCAGGCCCAGCCCGAAGACCTCGACCGCAAGCTTGACGCGGCCCGGTCGCAGATCGACCAGGCCGAAAAAACCCTGGCAGGTCCGGTGAAGGAGGGCACCGACCTGCCGGCGCTGCGGGCGCTGGTGCTGAGCGCCGCCGCCCAGGCAGAAGCCGCGGTGGCGACGCTGGCGCCGCAGCTGGCCAGCGTGCAGGCGCGGCTGGACGAACTCGGCCCCCTGGCAGCCGGCCAGCAGGAAACGCCCGAAGTGGCCGTGCTGCGCGCCGAGCTGAACAAGTCCCGGGCCGCGCTGGATGCGCAGCTCAAGCGCGCCAGGCTGCTGGCGGTGGAAGGCGAGCAGGCGGCCGGGCAGGTCTCGGTGCTGCGCCGCACCGAGTTCCAGGCGCGCATGGGCGAGCGCACCTCCTCGATCCTCAGCAGCCTGTTCTGGTCCGAACTCAGGGCGGAGCTGCCCGGTGACCTGCGCCGCGCGGCGCGCCTGTCCAGCGGCCTGATGGCGGCCGCCCAGGCCGGCGGCGCCCGGGTTTGGGCCAGCACGGCGCTGGTGCTCGCGGCGCTGCTGGGGGCGGGCCTGTGGGCGCACCGCAAGCTGCTCGGGCTGACCACCACGCGCGTGCCGCCCGGCCGCCTGCGCCGCTCGGTGCATGCCTGGACGCTGGTGCTGCTGCCGGCCGTCACCGCCGGCCTGATGGCCGAGGCGGTCTACCTGGGGCTGGGCTGGACGCTTCCCCTGCCCGAGCAGGCCGCGCGGCTGCTGAGCGGGCTGGCAGGCGTCATCAGCTTTGGCGGCTATGCCACCGGCCTGGGCCATGCCCTGCTGCTGGCCGACCGCCCGTCATGGCGGCTGCTGCCGCTGCCCGATGCGCTGGCGCTGAAACTGCGCTGGATGCCGCTGGTGCTGGCGGTGCTGATGGTCCTGACCTGGTTTTTCACCGAACTGACCGCGCAGATCAGCGCCAGCCTGGCCACGACGGTGGCGGCTGACTGCATCGTCGCGCTGGCGATGGGGCTGGCGATGGGGCTGGGCCTGCTGCAAAGCCACCGGGTCCGCCAGCAGGCCCTGCGCGACCCCGATGCCGGCGCATGGCCGGCCAGCCCGCTGTGGCTCAGCGTCCTGGTGGGCCTGGGCTGGTTCACCGTGGTGCTCGGCCTGCTGGCGATGCTGCTGGGCTATGTGGCGTTCGGCAGCTTCCTGATCCACCAGATGGCCTGGTTTGCCGTGGTGCTGGGATCGGCCTATCTGCTGGCGGTGCTGATCGACGACGGATTCATGGCGCTGCTGTGCCCCAGGACCGAAGTTCCGGCCGAGGCGGCGGCTGCGGCCGGCCAGGCGGCCCCGACGTTTTTCAAGGTCCGCGAGCAGGCCGCCGTGCTGCTGTCGGGCGTTGGCCGCCTGCTGGTGGTGCTGCTGACGCTGATGCTGCTGCTGGCGCCTTTCGGCGAAGGGCCTGCGGAGCTGTTCCAGCGGGCCGACAAGCTGCATGAGGGCATTGCCGTCGGCCAGTTCCAGATCCGGCCGACGGCGGTTCTGCAGGCCCTGCTGGTGATGGTGCTGGCGCTGTTCGTGGTGCATCTGCTCAAGCGCTGGCTGACAAAGCATTTCCTGCCCACCACCTCGATGGAAACCGGCATGCAGCTGTCGGTGGCCACGCTGTTCGCCTACGCAGGCAATGTGATCGCGGTGTCGATGGGACTGGCTGCCGTGGGCATCGGCCTGGAGCGGCTGGCCTGGGTGGCCAGCGCGCTGTCGGTGGGCATCGGTTTCGGCCTGCAGGCGGTGGTGCAGAATTTCGTCTCGGGCCTGATCTTGCTGGCCGAGCGGCCGGTGAAGGTGGGCGACTGGGTGTCGCTCGGCGGCATCGAGGGCGACATCCGGCGCATCAATGTGCGCGCCACGGAAATCCAGATGGGCGACCGCTCCACCGTGATCGTGCCCAACTCGGAATTCATCACCAAGACGGTGCGCAACGTCACCCATGCCAATCCGCTGGGGCTGGTGCAGCTCAAGCTGCCCATGCCCCTGGCCACCGATGCCGATCAGGTGCGCAGCCTGATCCTGGAGGCCTTCGTCGCCCATGAGGAGGTGCTGGACAACCCGGCGCCCAATGTCCAGCTCGACGGCATTGACAACGCGGGCCTGATCTTCAATGCCACCGGCTACGTCAGCTCGCCCCGCGCGGCCTATGGCGTGCGCAGCGCCTTGCTGTTCGATGTGCTCAAGCGCCTTCGCGACGCCGACATTGCGCTGGCGCGGCCGCCGACGATGCTGCTTCGCGAGGACGCCGCGCCCAGGGAAGAACCGAAGGCTGCGGCGGCAGCACCGCTGCCGTTGGCCTGACCGGGATTCCCAAGCGGCGCCGTGCCGGTTGCGCTGGCGGTTGCGCTGGCGTACATTGGGCCGCGCAAGACATGCTTGGCCTTTCTTTCAACTTCAGGAGATTTTCATGACCGCATCCCGCACACCGGCCGGCGACAACGACTTCATTCGCTGGGTGGAGGAAAAATCCGAAGTCGTCATGGCCGACCTGGGCGACAAGTTCCCGCCTCCGACCACCGGCGTCGATGCGCTGCATGCCGAAACCTCCAGCCAGCGGATCGAGGAAGTGCTGCTGGGGCATGAGCTTCCCGGCGAGGCGCTGCTGGAGGAACTGGTCGCGCTGGAAAACATACCGCCCCTGAGCGACGAGGAACTGGCCCGGCAGGCGCTGCAGGACGGCGGCGGCGACGCCGACCCGAGCACGCCTGAATAAGCCGTTTGATGTGCCCGGCGGCATGCGCTGGCAGCCGCCGGACCCTGCGCCGTCGGATTCACGCGCTGCGAGACCGCGCTGTCAAACCGCGCTGCGGTGGCGCTCGATGCAGGTCTGCAGCACTTCATCGGTGCCGCGCTGCCACCAGTTGCCGGTCGAGAAGATCTCCACCTCGCTGTAGCCGGCAAAGCCGTTGGCCTCGACCCAGCCGCGAATGCGCGGTATGTCGATCACGCCGTCGCCCATCATGCCCCGGTCGTTCAGCAGGTCGGCGGTCGGGGTGAGCCAGTCGCAGACGTGAAAGGCCAGCAGCCGCGACACTCGGCGGCCCTGCGGGCCTGTGCCGGCGCGCTCGATCTGCGCCTGCAGCTTCGGGTCCCACCAGACGTGGTAGACATCCACCGCCACGCCCAGCGCGCCCGACAGGCCGGGGTCGAGCGCGTCGCACACATCGAGCGCCTGCTCCATCGTGTTGATGCAGGCCCGGTCGGCGGCGTACATCGGGTGCAGCGGCTCGATGGCCAGCGGCATCCGGCTGGCGCGGGCATAGTCCAGCAGTTCGGCAATGCCGTCATGCACCTGGCTGCGTGACAGGGCGATGTCCTTGTGGGCGGCCCGGCCGCCGAGCGCGCCTGGCAGGCCGCCGACCACCAGCACCAAGCAGGCCGCGTTCAGTTCGCAGGCCTCATCGACTGCGCGCCGGTTGTCGTCGCGCGCAGCCAGCCGGCCGGCGGCATCGACCGCCGGGAACATGCCGCCCCGGCAGTAGCCCGAGAGCTGCAGGCCGTGGCCCCTGACCAGCTTGGAAACGGCGGGCAGGCCGGCGGCGGCCACCTGGTCGCGCCAGGGCGAGATGGCGGTGATGCCGTGCCGCGCGCAGGCCTCGATGATGTCGGCCAGCGGCTGCTCGGCGCCGCGCTGGCGGCGCACCGTCGCGGTGTTGATCGAGAGCCAGCGGTGGTCTTGGGAAAAGTCGCGCATGGGTTCGGGTTCCTGGGTTCAGCCGTCGACGCCGTGCAGCGCCAGCAGGGTTTTCATGCGCTGCACCGCCAGCTCGGGCTGCTCCAGCAAATTGGCCGCATCGGCCAGCCGGAACAACTCGGCCAGGTGGACCAGCGAGCGGGTGCTCTGCTGGCCGCCGACCATGGTGAAGTGGCGCTGGTGGCCGTTGAGCCAGGCCATGAAGACCACGCCGGTCTTGTAAAAGCGCGTCGGCGCGGCAAAGATATGGCGCGACAGCGGCACCGTGGGGCCCAGGATGGCATGGAATTGCGCGACATTGCCGGCGGCCAGCGCGCCCAGCGCGGCGCTGGCCGCCGGCGCAATCGCATCGAAGATGCCGAGCAGCGCATCGCTCTGGCCATGGGTGGCCTGGGCGCCGAAGCCGTCGCCGGCAATCAACTCGGCATAGTTGAAGTCGTCGCCGGTGTACATCCGCACGCCGGGCGGCAGCTGGCGGCGCATGGCGATTTCCTTGTCCTTGTCGAGCAGCGAGATCTTGATGCCATCGACCTTGCCGGGATTCGCATGGATCACGCCCAGCGCGGTCGCCATGGCTTCGTCCACATCGCGGCTGCCCCAGTAGCCGGCCAGCGCCGGGTCGAACATCTCGCCCAGCCAGTGCAGCACGACGGGTTGTTTGGCCTGGCGCAGGATGCGGTCATAGACCCGCTCGTAGTCGGCGGGCGA
>JAQGMN010000115.1 GCA_028292345.1 Polaromonas sp.
GCGCCCGCCCTACATCGCCGAGGTCGGCCTGTTCGGCCGGCCGACGCTGGAGCACAACTTCGAAACCCTGTACTGGGTGCGCGACATTGTTGAAAGAGGCCCGCAGTGGTTCGGCAGCTTTGGCCGCAACGGCCGCCAGGGGCTGCGCTCCTTCAGCGTCAGCGGCAGGGTGAAAAACCCCGGCGTCAAGCTGGCGCCGGCCGGCATCACGCTGCTCGAACTGGTGGACGAGTACTGCGGCGGCATGGCGGACGGCCATACGCTTTATGCCTATTTGCCCGGTGGCGCATCGGGCGGGATTTTTCCGGCCAGCCATGCGAACGTGCCGCTGGATTTCGACACCCTGCAGCCGCACGGCGGCTTCATCGGTTCGGCCGCCGTCATCGTGCTCGGCCAGCACGACAGGGCGCGCGATGCGGCGCTGAACATGATGCGGTTTTTTGCGAACGAAAGCTGCGGCCAGTGCACGCCGTGCCGCGTCGGCACGGCCAAGGCCGCCAAGCTGATGGAAGCGCGGCGCTGGGACCATGCCACGCTGGAAGACCTGAATGCCGTGATGACCGACGCGTCGATCTGCGGCCTCGGCCAGGCGGCGCCCAACCCGGTGCGCTGCGTGCAGCGCTATTTTGCCCATGAGGTGGCTTGAGATGAACGCACGCGCCCCAACCCTTGACATCGCATTGCCCACCGTCGCCTTCACGCTCGACCAGCAAACGATGCATGCCTTCGAGGGCGAGACCATCCTCCAGGCGGCCGAGCGGCATGGCGTGCGGATTCCGCGCCTGTGCCATCAGGACGGCCTGCGCCCCGACGGCAACTGCCGCGCCTGCGTGGTCGAGATCGCGGGCGAGCGCACGCTGGCGCCGAGTTGCTGCCGCAGCGTGACGGCGGGCATGGTAGTGCAGGCGAATAGCGAGCGCGCTGTGAAAAGCCAGAAGATGGTGCTGGAATTGCTCCTGTCGGACATGCCGGAGCAGGGCTACAAGTGGAATGATGCGGGTGCGGGTGCGGGTGCGGGGAGCCCTCACCCTAGCCCTCTCCTGGAGGGAGAGGGAACAACAGCCGCAGAGGGAACAACAGCTGCAGCAGGAACAACAGCCGCTGGCCCCGCATTACTCCCTCTCCCCCTGGGAGAGGGCAGGGGTGAGGGCCTCCCCGCCGCCGCTCCCCCTCCAACCCTCGGCCAGCACGGCGAACTCAGCGCCTGGGCAGCGCGCCTGAACGTCACCGTGCGCCCCGAACTCCAGGCGCTGCGCCGCAGGCAGCCCGCAGCCGACCTGTCGCACCCCGCCATGGCGGTGAACCTCGACGCCTGCATCCAGTGCAAGCGCTGCGTGCGCGCCTGCCGCGAGGAACAGGTCAATGACGTGATCGGCTTCGCCCTGCGCGGCGCGCACAGTGAAATCGTCTTTGACCTGGACGACCCGATGGGCGGCAGCACCTGCGTGGCCTGCGGCGAATGCGTGCAGGCCTGCCCGACCGGCGCGCTGATGCCCAAAACGCAGATCGGCTCGCAAATCGTCGACAAGAAAATCGATTCGGTCTGCCCGTTCTGCGGCGTCGGCTGCCTGTTGACCTACAACGTGAAGGACAACGCCATCGTCAGCGTGGACGGCCGCGACGGCCCGGCCAACCATTCGCGGCTGTGCGTCAAGGGCCGCTTCGGCTTTGACTATGCGCACAGCCCGCAGCGGCTGACGGTGCCCTTGGTCCGCAAGGCCGGCGTGGCCAAGGACCCGAAAGCCTTGCAGCACCTGAACCGCCACAGCGCCGACTGGTCCGAGGTGTTCCGCGAAGCCACCTGGGACGAGGCGCTGGCGCTGTCCACCGGCGCGCTGAAAACCTTGCGCGACACGAAAGGCAAGAAGTCGCTGGCCGGCTTCGGCTCGGCCAAAGGCAGCAACGAGGAAGCGTACCTGTTCCAGAAACTGGTGCGCACCGGCTTCGGCAGCAACAACGTGGACCATTGCACCCGGCTGTGCCATGCGTCGAGCGTGGCGGCGCTGCTCGAAGGCGTCGGCTCGGCGGCGGTCAGCAACCAGGTGCATGACGTGGCCAACGCCGGCCTGATCTTCATCATCGGCTCCAACCCGACGGGCAACCATCCGGTGGCGGCGACCTGGATGAAGAACGCCGCCAAGAAGGGCGCCAAGATCGTGCTGGCCGACCCGCGCGTCACCGAAATCGGCCGGCACGCGTGGCGCACGCTGCAATTCAAGGCCGACACCGATGTGGCCATGCTCAATGCGCTGATCCACACCGTGATCGACGAGGGGCTGGCCGACATGGCCTTCATCGAGGAGCGCGCCAGCAACTACGAAGCGCTGCGCGCCAATGTGCAGGGCTACAGCCCCGAGGCGATGGCGCCGGTCTGCGGCATTCCCGCCGAAACGCTGCGCGAGGTGGCGCGTGAATTCGCCCGGGCGAAGGGTGCGATGATCCTGTGGGGCATGGGCATCAGCCAGCATGTCCACGGCACCGACAATGCGCGCTGCCTGATTGCGCTGTGCGCCGTCACCGGCCAGATCGGCAAGCCCGGCTCGGGCCTGCACCCGCTGCGCGGCCAGAACAATGTGCAGGGCGCCAGCGACGCCGGGCTGATCCCGATGATGTTTCCGAACTACCAGCGCGTGACGAATGCTTCAGCGCATGCCTGGTTCGAGGATTTCTGGAATACCCCGCTGGACGACCAGCCCGGCTACACCGTGGTCGAGATCATGCACAAGATCCTGGCGCCCGAGGCCGACCCGCACAAGATTCGCGGCATGTACATCTCGGGCGAGAACCCGGCCATGAGCGACCCGGACCTGAACCATGCGCGCCATGCGCTCGCCAGCCTGGAGCACCTGGTGGTGCAGGACATCTTCATGACCGAAACCGCCTGGCTGGCCGACGTGGTGCTGCCCGCCACCGCCTGGCCCGAGAAGACCGGCACGGCGACCAACACCGACCGCATGGTGCAGCTTGGCCGGCAGGCGATCGACCCGCCCGGCGATGCGCGGCCCGACCTGTGGATCGTGCAGCAGATGGCCGCCGGCATGGGGCTGGACTGGCATTACGCGGACTCTGCGGGCGAGCACCACGGCGTCGCGGCGGTGTACGAGGAAATGCGCCAGGCGATGCACGCGTCGATTTCAGGCATCACCTGGGAGCGCCTGCAGCGCGAAGCCAGCGTGACCTACCCGTGCCTGAACGCGGACGACCCCGGCGCGCCGACGGTGTTCATGGACCATTTCGACACCGGCGACGGCCGCCTGCACCTGGTGCCGGCCGACATCATCCCGGCCAACGAGCGGCCCGACGCCGACTTTCCCTTTGTACTCATCACCGGGCGGCAGCTGGAACACTGGCATACCGGCAGCATGACGCGGCGCTCCGAAGTCCTCGACGCGCTGGAGCCGATGGCGACGGCCTCGCTGTGCGGCGCTGATTTGCTCGCGCTGGGGCTGGCGCCGGGCGATGTGGCCACGGTGCAGTCGCGCCGGGGCAGCGTTGCCCTTCACGTTCGGCGCGACGACGGCACGCCGCCCGGCGCGGTGTTCATGCCGTTCGCCTACCACGAGGCCGCGGCCAACCTGATGACCAACGCCGCGCTCGACCCCTTCGGCAAGATTCCCGAGTTCAAGTACTGCGCGGTGGCCGTGCGGCCGGGCGGCACGGCGCCGGTGGCGGCGGGTTACCGCGCCCATGCGGCCAGCGGCGGTTGAGCAAATGCTGCGCTGGAACCGGCCTTGCCGGGGACTGGCGATGGGATTGATTACCAAAAGCCGGCTTTGCGCACGGTGTGTATGGAAAGCGTGCTATCGATTTTGCAGTAAATTTCAAGGCATGGGCGGGGCGGTTGATCTGTCCCGCCAGGGCAATCGGCTCCCGGCGCGCTCAGCCCAGCACCGTTTTGGCCCCTTCGAACCGGGCCGCATAGTACCTGCTGTCGAGCCGGTCGGTCCTGACGCCAGTGCGCGGATTGCTGGCATGCACGAAGCGCCCGTCGCCCACATGGATGCCCACATGGGAAAACGAATACCCCAGGGTGTTGAAAAACAGCAGGTCGCCGGCCTGCAGGTCGGCCGGGTTGACCGGGCGCGCGGCTTTGGCCATGGACGCCGCGCTTCCCCGCAGCGCGATGCCGGCGGCCTGTTGGTAGACATGCGACACCAGTCCCGAGCAATCGAATCCCGTGGCCGGGCCGCGTCCGCCCGACACGTAAGGCATGTCCAGCAGCGACAGCGCGAACAGGGCGATGTCGCTGCCGGTGCGCGAAGAATTCAGGGAGCGCGCAATGGGTTCTAGCCGGGTGGCGCAGCCGGCGAAAGCCAGCAACGTCATGCTGCCGAGCAACTGGCTCCATCGCCTGCGGGAATACGCCTGTGGGTCCATTCGGTGTCCAGCCAAAATGCGGCAAGCCATGCCTGCCTGTAAGCCAGCAAAAATCGCCTGGAGCCGTTCGCGCAGCGCAGGCGGGCTGCAGGGGCATCCTACCGCAGAGGGCCGCCCGGCAAAAGACCTTGACGCCAGCGGGCATGAGGCGCGCCGTACACTCCCGCCATGCTTGACTTTCTGATGCAGTCCCCCGATACCGACGAAGCCCTTCGCCGCCCGTGCATGGACGTGGCCGTGGTCATGCGCCGCGAGCGCATCGACAACGCCTGGCAACCGTGGCGCTGGATGCTGGCCGACGTGGTGCCGCACGAAGACAACTTTGGCAAACAACCGCGCCTGCTGCTCAAGGACGAGCGCGAGGAGCGCTGGCTGCATCCCGGCTTGCGGGTCGAACTGCACCGGGGCGATGCCGAAGGCTATTACCTGAACGTCACCACGCCGCAGCCGTGTTTCTGGGTGGTCTGGCGCATGGAGGAAGAGGCCGGCCTGGCCGATGAACCCGTCGCCGTGCCGCAGATCGTCACCCTGAGCTACCACGACGCCGGCCGGTGGCTGGACGCGCAGGAAACCGTCGAGCAACTGCCCGCGCCGCCCGATGTGGTGCAGTGGATGCGGCAATTTGTCGATGAACACCATGTGCTGGAAGCCAAGCGCCGCCAGCGCCCGCAAAGTTTCAAGCCGCTGGTCGACCGCTTCGGCAGCCCGGCGCGCGTCAGCACCGAGAAGAAGTTTGGCGGCGGTGGCGGAGGAGGCGGCCGTGGCTGAAGAGCATTCCGGTTTCCTGGGCCGCTGGGCGCGGCGCAAGACCGACGCGCTGCAGGGCAAGCCGCTGGACGAGCCTGCCGCGCCGACGAAAGCCGCGCCAGGGGC
>JAQGMN010000121.1 GCA_028292345.1 Polaromonas sp.
CGGTCAGCACCTCGACTTTCAGCACGCCGGCCGCGTTGCCGCGCAGGCTGGTGGTCAGCCAGAGCTGGTCGTAGTTGCCCGCGCCCGAATCCAGGCAGACCACCAGCGCGACCTCGCCCAGCCGGTCCCTGAGCGCATCGACATAGGGCAGCAGGTCGTAGGAGCCGCTTTCCTCGCAGGTCTCGATCAGCCCGACGATGCGCGGGTGCGTAATGCCCTGGCTTTTCAGCGCCTGCACGGCGGCAATGCTGGCATAGACCGCATAGCCGTCGTCGGCGCCGCCGCGTCCATAGAGCTTGCCGTCTTCGTACTTGGGCGTCCACGGTCCCAGGTCGTTGCGCCAGCCGGTGAACTCGGGCTGCTTGTCGAGGTGGCCGTACATCAGCACGGTCTGCGTCGAGCCGGCGCGCGTCGCCGGGATCTCGAAGAACAGCACCGGCGTGCGGCCTTCCAGCCGGACAATCTCCAGGCTCAGGCCCTCGACCTTCTGCGCCTCCACCCAACTGGCGGCTTGGCGCATCACGGTGTCGATGAAGCCGTGCTGCGACCAGTCGGGGTCAAAGGTCGGCGATTTGGCGGGAATGGCAATGTAGTCGGTGAGTTGCCCGACGATGTCGCCGTCCCATTGGGCCGAAACCTGGGACAGGGCCTGGGCGGCGTTGAGGATGTCGGCGGGAATTTCGCGGTGCAGGGGGGCGTTCATGGCGGGCTCCAGAAAGGGCAACGGGGTTTTGCGCAAAGCCTGACTTTACGCCCGCGCCAATATCCCTGTGGCAATCCGGAGCGGTTTCGGCGCCCGCTGCCCGGCCTCGGTTCAAACCCCGACGCGGCGGGACGGGCGGCGCCTCAGGCCTTGGCTGCGTTCTTCTTGCGCGTGGCTGCGGCCTTCTTGGCCGATGCCGAGCGCTCCTCGGGCGTGCGCGAGGCAGCGGCGGCGCCGCCCAGGCGCCCGCCTTTTTTCGACGGGCCGGTGTCCATGGCCTTGCCCCGGCCCGAACCGCTTTTCTTTCCGCCGCCGCTTTCCTTGTTCACCGTGGCCCAGGCCCGGCTTTGCGCTTCCTCCCTGGACAGGCCCCGGTCTTCATAGCCTTCCTCGATGTGCTCGGCCTGGCGCTTTTGCTTGTCGGTGTAGGCAGATTTGTCGCCGCGTGGCATGGCTGGCTCCTTTGCTTCGTGGAATGCGATGGGTTGACGCTAAGCCCGGCTACCGCCCGCAAATGTCAGCCTGTGGCGCAAGACCGTGTGGGCCGGCGCGGCGCAGCACCGCTTCACGAAAAAGCCGTGACGGTTCTTCATCAAGCCCCGTGATTCGCCATCGCCTCGCCCAGCCGGACCGCCCGGCCCGGCGCCCACTCGGGATTGAAGCGCAGCGGTTCGTTGGGAAACAACAGCACCACCGTCGAGCCGAGCAGGAAGCGGCCCATTTCCTCGCCCTGCTTCAGGAAAATCGACGCCTCGGGCTGGTCCGGCGATGCCGGGTAGCGCCATTCGCGCACCACCTTGCCGCGCGGCGGATTGACCACGCCATGCCAGACGGTGGCCATGCTGCCGACAATCGTCGCGCCGACCAGCGCCAGCACGAACGGCCCGCGCGCCGATTCGAACACGCACACCACCCGCTCGTTGCGCGCGAACAGCCCCGGCACGCCGCGCGCCGTGACCGGGTTGACCGAGAACAGGTCGCCCGGCACATAGATCATGCGGCTCAGGCGCCCGTCGCACGGCATGTGGATGCGGTGGTAGTCCTTGGGGCTCAGGTAGATCGTGGCGAAGTGGCCGTTCTGGTACTGCGCGGCCAGCGCCGCGTCGCCGCCGACCATGGCCGTGGTCGAGTACTGGTGGCCCTTGGCCTGGATCAGCTGGTCATGCGCGATGGCGCCGAACTGGCTGATCGCGCCATCGACCGGGCAGACCAGGTCGGCCTGGGCCAGCGGCCGCGCGCCGGGCTTGAGGGCGCGGGTGAAAAAATCGTTGAAGGTCAGGTAGCTGGCAATGTCGGCGTTTAGCGCCTCGTCCATGTTGACCCGGTATTTGGCAACGAAGCGGCGGATGATTTCGGTGGTCACCCAGCCGCGTTCGCGCGAGGCGACAAAACCGGCAAACCGGGTGAGCGCCTGCTTGGGCAGCAGGTATTGGGGCAGGACGGCAAAACGGTCGGACACAGGCGCTGACGGAAGTGAAGGGAAGAATCATTCTATCGAGGAGAGCCGCCACGCCGTGCAAGTGTTTGTCGTGCGGAGCGCCGCTGCCGTCAATGCGTCGGGTAGCCCGCCTCGGTCAGCGCGTCGGCCACGGTTTGCCGGTCCTGCGCGGTCTCGACCGTGACTTTTTTGGCCGGCAGGTCGATGCTGATCATGGCGTCGGCGTCGAGTTGCTGCAGCGCCTTGGTGATGACGCCGGCGCAGTGGCCGCAGCTCATGTCGGGGACATTGAATTCCATGGTGTTTCCTTGAGGGTTAAAAAATTCGAAAGAACAGGAGCGCTGCGCGATGGTTTGCCCGGCTCCCAAAAAAGTCAGTCTGAACCTTCCCACCGTGGCAAAGTCAACGGGATGGGTGCAAACCCTGAAGCCCGCCAGGGTTAATGCCGGCCAGGGCTTGACCCTGCCATCATGGGAAGGTTCAGACTCACGCCATTCCCATCTTCAGGAGACACGCATGAGCGTCAGCCACATCCTGCCAGCCCCGCTGGCCCCCGCATCCGCCGTGAAGGAATGGCGCTTTCCCGTCGAAGGCATGACCTGCGGCTCGTGCGTGGCCCGGGTGGAAAAAGCCCTGGCCGCCACGCCGGGCGTCGAGGAGGCCAGCGTCAATTTCGCCACCGAGCAAGCCAGTGTCAAGGCAGGACCGGGCGTCACGCTGGACATGCTCAGGGCGGCCGTGGAAAAAGCCGGCTATGCCGTGGGCAGCACCGCCGCCAGCGCCGAGGGCGAGCAGACGCTGCGGCTCAAGATTGGCGACATGACCTGCGCATCCTGCGTCGCGCGGGTAGAAAAAGCGCTCAAGCAGGTGCCCGGCGTGCTGTCGGCCGAGGTCAACCTGGCGACGGAGACCGCCGAAGTCACCGTGGCGGGTGGCGCGGCCGCCCTGCCCCAACTGATCGCGGCGGTGGAAAAGGCCGGCTACCGGGCGCAAGCCATTGCCGATGCCGCCACGCACGCCCGCCCGGCCGCAACGCCCGGCGCCCCCTGGTGGCCGATTGCCGTGGCCGCCGCCCTGTCGGCGCCGCTGGCGCTGCCGATGGTCGGCATGCTGTTTGGCCAGTCCTGGATGCTGGACGGCTGG
>JAQGMN010000164.1 GCA_028292345.1 Polaromonas sp.
GCTTCGGCCAGCGAGCACGACATGGACGTCAAGCTGCGCGACTGGTCGCTCCAGGCCGACGGCGCGCGCTACACCGCCGACCTGCCGGCCACCGACTTTGCGCTGAGCTTGCGGTTCGAGGAAACCCAAAGCGTGCTGCTCCAGGGCAGTCAAGGCCTGTCGCGCAAAGGCCCTGAAGAAAGGCAGGCGAGCTACTACTACAGCCAGCCGCAACTGGCAACGCAAGGCCGCGTGCAGGTGAAGGGGCGGAACTTTGCCGTGACCGGCAAGGCCTGGCTGGACCATGAATGGAGCGACGAGCTGCTGCACCCGAGCGCCGTGGGCTGGGACTGGATCGGCATGAACCTGGACGATGGCGGCGCGCTGACCGCCTTCCGTCTGCGCGACAAGCAAGGCCATGCGGTCTGGGCGGGCGGGTCGCTGCGTTCTGCCGCAGGCGTCCTGCGCATTTTTGGCGCCGAGGACATTCGCTTTGAAGCGATTCGAAGCTGGACCAGCCCGCTGACCCGGACCGTCTATCCGGTCGAATGGCGGGTGATCACGCCGCTGGCCTCGTACACGGTCAAGGCCGTGATCGACAACCAGGAACTCGACAGCCGGGGCTCGACCGGATCGATCTACTGGGAAGGCCTGAGCGAACTGGCGGACAGCCAGGGGCGCCGCGTGGGCATGGGCTACCTGGAGATGACCGGCTATGCACAGGCGCTGCGGCTCTGACGTGCGTCTGTGCGGGTTGTAAAGCTTGCGCCTGCTCCGGCTGGGCCTTCAGGCTGCAGTTGCCAACTGCGCCATTGCAAACCAGAGCCCTGCCGCCTGCGCGGGAAAGGCCGACGCCGGACAATGCTTTTCATGAAAGAACTTAACCACATTTCCCTGTCGATGCTCGATCTGGTTTCCGTGCGCGATGGCGGCACCGTGGCGGATGCGCTGGCCATCGCCTTGCGCACCGCGCAGCATGCCGAACGCCTGGGCTTCAAGCGCTACTGGCTGGCCGAGCACCACAACATGGCCGGCATCGCCAGTTCGGCGACCGCCGTGCTGGTCGGCTACATTGCCGGCGGCACCCGCATCCTGCGCGTGGGTTCGGGCGGCGTGATGCTGCCCAACCATGCGCCGCTGGTCGTGGCCGAGGCCTTCGGCACGCTGGCCGAGCTGTACCCGGGCCGCATCGACCTGGGCCTGGGCCGCGCGCCGGGTACGGACCAGGCCACGATGCGGGCGCTGCGGCGCGAACGCACCGAGACGGCCGACGATTTTCCGCAGGACGTGGCCGAGTTGCAGCGCCTGCTCGGGCCGGCGCAGCCCGGCCAGCGGCTGATCGCCATGCCGGGCGCGGGCACCAACGTGCCGATCTGGCTGCTGGGTTCGAGCCTGTTCTCGGCGCAGCTGGCGGCCGAGCGCGGCCTGCCGTATGCGTTTGCCTCGCATTTTGCGCCGCGCCTGCTGCTGCAGGCGATTGCCCTGTACCGCCAGCATTTCCGCCCGTCGGCCACGCTGGCCAAGCCTTATGTGACGATTGGCGTGCCCTTGATTGCCGCGCCGACCGACGAGGAAGCCGAATTCTTAGCCAGCAGCACCTACCAGCGGGTGCTCGGCATCCTGACCGGCGATCGTCGCGGATTGCAGCCGCCGGTGGACAACTTTTTGGCCCAGCGGCATCCGCAGGAGCGCGCGGCCATCGCCGATTTCCTGGCGGCCGCCGTCATTGGCGGACCGGACACCGTGCGGGACGGCCTGGCCGCGCTGGCGCAGGCCACGGATGCCGACGAATTCATGCTGGTCTGCGACATCTACGATCCGGCCTTGCGGCTGCGCTCGCTGGACATTGCGGCGGCGGCGCTGTCGCCCGTGGCTGCTTGACGGAGCATCGGGTCCGGCACGCGGCCAGCGGATTTTGCTCCTGAATCAATAGCTGCCTGCGCATACCGGTCGTGCGCAAAGAGCCTGTTTGATGCCGGAAAATCGTTTCCGGCTGCAATCAGGCGCTCCCGACGCCGGCAATCAGTGCGCGCCGGCCGCCGCATCCGCCCCGCCCGCGCCCGCATGCGTGGGCCGCGTCAGGTAGACCAGCGGAATCAAGAGCAAAAAGATCAGCGCGGACGCATAGAACACGTCGTTCGCCGCCAGCATGTAGGCCTGCTGGTCCACCAGCCGGTTGACGGTGGCCAGCGCCTGGTCGGGCGTCAGCCCGGCGCTGGCCAGGCCTGACAAGGCGCAGTTGGCGGCCACGCTGCCCGGATTGACGAATTCGCTGAGCTGCGCATGGTGCATGGCGGCACGGTCCTGCCAGACGGTCGTGGCAATCGACGTGCCGAACGAGCCGGCCGTGATCCGCACGAAATTCGACAGGCCCGAAGCGGCCGGAATCTTGTCATGCGACAGCCCCGACAGGGTGATGGTCATCAGCGGGATGAAAAAGCAGGCCATGGCCACGCCCTGGATCAGCGTCGGAACCAGGATGGTGCCCATGTCGGCCTGGGTGTTGAAGTTCGAGCGCATCCACAGCACCAGCGCGAACACCGCGAAGGCGACGGCGGCAAAGCGGCGCGGATCGGCCCGGCCGATGTTCTTGCCAATCACGGGCGACAGCAGCAAGGCCATGATCCCGACCGGCGCCAGCACCATGCCGGCCTGCGTGGCGGTGTAGCCCATGTACTGCTGCAGCCACAGCGGCAGCAGCACCACGTTGCCGAAGAACAGGCCATAGCCGACCGACAGCGCCAGCACGCCAGCCCAGAAGTTGCGCTTCTTGAACAGGGTCAGATCGACCACCGGATGCTCTTCGGTCAGCTCCCAGATCACGAAGGCGATCAGGCCGACCAGCGCCACGACGCCCAGCGCAATCACCTCGCCGGAATGGAACCAGTCGAGTTCCTTGCCCTTGTCGAGCATGATCTGCAGCGCGCCAACCCAGATCACCAGCAGCGCCAGCCCGATCGAGTCGATCGGCAGCTTGCGGGTCTGGCTCTCGCGCTTGCGAAAGATGCTCCAGGTGATGAAGGCCGCGCCAAAGCCGACCGGAATGTTGATGTAGAAAATCCACGGCCACGAGATGTTGTCGGTGATCCAGCCGCCCAGCAGCGGCCCCATGACCGGCGCGACCAGCGTGGTCATGGACCACAGCGCCATCGCCAGCCCGGCCAGCGCCTTCGGGTAGCTCGACAGCAGCAGCGCCTGAGACAGCGGAATCATCGGCCCGGCCACCAGCCCCTGCAGCACGCGGAAAAAGATCAGCGTCGTCATGTTGGGCGCCAGGCCGCACAGCCAGGACGTCAGCACGAACAGCAGGATGCTGGCCGTGAACAGCCGGACCTGACCGAAGCGCTGCGACAGCCAGCCGGTCAGCGGCACGGCAATCGCGTTGGCCACGCCGAAACTGGTGATCACCCAGGTGCCCTGGTTGGGGCTCACGCCCAGGTCGCCGGCGATGGCCGGCAGCGACACGTTGGCAATCGACGTGTCGAGCACATTCATGAAGGTGGCGGCCGACAGCGCCAGCGTGCCCCAGAGGCGGGCCGAGCCGCTCAGCGGCGGTGGCGGAAGGTAGTCGGAAGCGGAAGGGGTTGCGGATGCCATGAAAGCCTTGACGACGAAGCGGTAGGAACAACAGGTCCGCTCAGTGCGGCAAAGAGGTGTTGCCGCCGGCAACGGGCTGAGGAGCCGGCGCTGCCGACGACGTTTTCAGGGTGTGGGCGCCTTTGCCGGAATTCGCGGCGATCACGCGCCGGACGTCCTCGTTGGCGGCATCGTCCTGCGCGGCAAACGCCTGCGTGTGCGCCTGGGCGGCATCGCGCGGCGCATCGGCCAGCGCCTTGCCGCCCTGGTTGCTGATGTCGACCTCGGCATCCATCGACAGGCCGACGCGCAGCGGATGCTCGCCGAGCTGCTTCGGGTCCAGCGCAATGCGCACCGGCACGCGCTGCACCACCTTGATCCAGTTGCCGGTGGCGTTTTGCGCCGGCAGCAGCGAAAAGGCCGCGCCGGTGCCCACGCCCAGGCCGGCCACCGTGCCGTGGTAGTCCACCTTTTTTCCGTACAGGTCGGCCACCAGCTTGACCGGCTGGCCGATGCGGATATGGCGCAGCTGCACTTCCTTGAAGTTGGCATCGACCCAGACCTGGTTCAGCGGAATCACCGACATCAGCGGCATGCCGGCGGCCACGCGCTGGCCGAGCTGCACGGTGCGCTTGGCCACATGGCCATCGACCGGCGCCGTCAGGGCCGTGCGGCTGGAGGCCAGGTAAGCCTCGCGCACTTTCGCCGCCGCCACCAGCACGGAGGGATGCTGCTCGATGGCCGTTCCGTCGGTCAGCGCCTGGTTGCTGCTGAGCTGCTCGCGCGCGGCGATGACGCCGGCCTGCGCCGCCGCCAGCGCGCTTCTGGCATTGGCCAGCTGGGTCTGCGCATGGTTGAGTTCTTCCCTGGACACCGCGCCGTTGCCGGTGAGCGACTGGCGGCGGGCCAGGTCGTCGGCGGCGCGCGCGATGTCGCTGTTGGCCTTGCTCACCTCGGCATTGCGCAGCGCGATCTGGGCGCCCAGCGCGCCGTTGTTGGCATACAGCGTGCGCGCCTGGCGCACCGCCTGGGCCAGCGCGGCTTCGGCCTGGTCCAGCGCCACCCGGGCATCGGCCGGGTCGAGCTGCACCAGCGGCTGGCCTGCCTTGACGAAGTCGGTGTCGTCGGCCATGAGGCCAATGACGGTGCCGCCGATCTGCGGCGTGATCTGGATGACGTTGCCCTGCACATAGGCGTTGTCGGTCGATTCGTAATGGCTGGCGACCAGGTATTCGTAAGCCGCCCAGCCCAGGCCCGCCACGACCACGACGCTGGCAAGCGCGGTCAGCGCCTTCCTGCGCCTGGGGTTGCCGGCCGGCGGCTGAACCGGCACGGCCGGGCTGGTGGAAACGGGGTCAGCGGAGGGTTGCGGTGCGTTCATGGTGTCGTTCGGTGTTTGCGGGAAATGGCCTGCGCGGGCACTGCACTGGCCAATGACGGCTTGCAAAAGCTGTTTTATGGATAAACAGGCCGTTTGCGCTTTATGGGCGTGCGCTGGCAGCTATGATTTTTGATTTTTCCTGGGTGGCGGGCTCGGGCGCATAGCCGCCGCCGAGCGCACGCATCAAGGCCACCTGCGTGTCCAGCGCCCGGCCCGCCAGATCAACCGCCAGCCGGCGCTGGGCCAGCACGCTGGTTTCGGCCGTCAGCACATTCAAATAGTTGCCCAGCCCCGCCTTGTAGCGCTGCAGGGCGATGTCATAGGCGCTTTCGGCCGCGTCCTGCGCCGCCCGCTGCTCAAGCTGCTGGCGGTCGATGGCCTGCTGCGACGCGACCTGGTCGGCCACATCGCGCACCGCGTCGATGACGGCCGCGTTGTAGCTTTCGACCGCCGCGTCCAGATCGGCCGCCCGGCCGCGCAGGCTGGCGCGCAGCCGGCCAGCCTCGAAAATCGGCAGGCGCACCGCCGGGCCGACGCCCCATTGCTGGCTGCCTGCGTTCACCAAATTGCCCAGCCCGATGCTGGAAAATCCGGCAAACGCGACCAGGTTGATGTTCGGGTAGAACTGGGTTCGGGCATTCGCCACATCGTTGACCGATGCTTCTATGCGCCAGCGCGCCGCCGCAATGTCGGCGCGCCGGCCCAGCAGGTCCGCTGGGATCACTGGCGCCAGCGCTACACTTTTAATAGTTGCTTGCGCAGACGGGACCAGCGCAGAAGCACTGTTTGGCTGTCCAACCAGGGCATTGAGCGCATTGCGCGTCAGCGCCATCTGTTCCTGGACGGTTTCCAGTTGCAGGCGCGCCTCGGGCAGGCCGCCCTCGCTCTGGCGCAGCTCCAGGCGGGTGTCGAGACCGGCATTGACACGGTCCGTGACCAGCTGGAGGGTCTGCTCGCGCTGGGCCAGCGTCCGCCTGGCCACCGCCGCCTGCTCGTTCAACCGCACCAGCTGAAAGTAGCTTCGGGCCACCTGGCTGGCCAGCAATACCCGGGCGGCCTGGGCATCGGCCTCAGCGGCCTTCACGCTGCCCAGCGCGGCATCGAGCGCCGCGCGGTTCTTGCCAAAAAAGTCCAGCTCCCAGCTGGCGGCCAGCTGCGCCGTGCCGCTGTCGCGGATCGATCCGGCCAGCGGCGGCGGCACCGCGCCGTTGGCGGTGTAGCGCTGGCGCGTCAGGTCCAGCTGGCCGTTGACCTGGGGCAGCATGGCGGCATCCGCCACTTCGGTGACGGCCTGGGCGCGCGCCAGCCGGGCCTGCGCCAGCTTCAGGTTCGGGCTGCTTTCAAGCGCCTGGGCGACCAGGTTGTTCAATGTTTCGTCGCCAAAATCGCGCCACCATTCGGTCGCCACCGGCGCCGGCACCGGCGTGGTGGTCGTGACCAGCCCGAGCGACGCGGCGTCGCGCAGACTCGCCTGCGGCGCAATGCCCGACATGTCGGCGCAGCCACCGATGCCGGTGGCGATCAGGCCGGCAGCCACCACGCCGGCCGCGGACACCAGCGCCATGCGCACCGATGCGCGCCACACCGGCATGG
>JAQGMN010000186.1 GCA_028292345.1 Polaromonas sp.
GGTGCGCCATGGCGATCAGTTCGAGCTTGCGGTTGTAGATGCCGAAGATTTCATCGCGCTCGAAATTGAGCCATGCCACATAGCGCCGGATCTGCTCGTCGTTGGCAGAGTAGCCAAAGCGCAGGTAGCGGTCCCGGGGCTCCAGCGCCAGCAGGTGCGCGGCGATGCGCTCGGTGTGGCTGGGGCCGATGGAACGGATGGGCACCACGACCGGTGGCGCATGGTAAGCCGCCGCAAGGCTGGGCCCGCTGCCTTGCGCTGGCGGGCGGAAAAACGCCTTGCTCGCCATGAAGGAGGCTTTTAAAAGGGTGCCGGGATGAACCATGCTCCAAATATAAGGGTTATCCCTAGAATCCATGTACCGGCAACGTAAAGCTCTGCAGCACCGGTGCAGCCCAGGATCAGCATGAAATCAGGCCCTTGCGCAATAGCTGCAAGCATGAGCAGCTATATAAAGCATAGCACGTATAGGTAATCCTACCGACAAGAAATGTTGCAGTGCAGCAACGCGATTTGGCCGCGCCGGATGCGAGCAGCGCCGCCGCGCCCCCCGATGAGGCCGGCAGCCCCGCCGATCGCGTCATAGGGGAACGGCAGTGGTGGACTTCACCCGGTCGAGCACGAAGCTGGTCTTGCAGTCCTGCACGCTGGCGTGCCTGAGCAGCGTGTCCATGATGAAGCGGCTGTAGTGCGCCATGTCCGCGACCAGCACGCGCAGCAAATAGTCCATCTCGCCGGTCAGCGCCGCGCATTCGACCACCTCGGGCCAGGTCTGCACGCTGGCGCGAAACAGGTCCATCGGGCTGCGCTTGTGGCTTTCCAGGTGCTTTTCAAGCCGCACCGTGATGTAGGCCGTCAGCCCCAGCCCGACCGATTCGGGCTTGATGAGCGCCACGTAGCGGTCGATCACGCGGGTTTCCTCCAGCCTTTTCACGCGCCGCAAGACCGCGCTCGGCGACAGGCCGACCTCTGCGGCCAGCTGGTCGTAGGTGGCGCGGCCGTCGGCCTGGAGGCTGCGCAAAATCTGCCGGTCGAGCTTGTCAAGTGTCTGCATCGGGTTTATTTTGCAGCTTTCCTGCGCCCAGCAGAAAACAAACGCCTTGGTTTGCATGAATCCATACCGCCCGCGCCCCTAGAGTAGACGCACTACAACTGGAGACGACCATGAACAAGCCACATTCCGCCGACGCGACCTGGGACAACCCGATGGGCACCGACGGCTTTGAATTCATCGAGTACGCCGCGCCCGACCCGAAGGCCATGGGCGAAGTGTTCGAGCGCATGGGCTTCAGGGCGATTGCCCGGCACCGGCACAAGAATGTGCTGCTGTACCGCCAGGGCGGCATCAACTTCATCCTCAATGCCGAGCCCGACTCGTTCGCCCAGCGCTTTGCGCGCCAGCACGGCCCCAGCGTCTGCGCCATCGCCTTCCGGGTGCAGGATGCCAAGTCGGCTTATGAGCGCGCCATTTCGCTGGGTGCCTGGGGCTATGCCCCGACCTCGGCGCCGGGCGAGCTGAACATTCCGGCGATCAAGGGCATTGGCGACTCGATCATCTATTTCATCGACCGGTGGCGCGGCAAGAACGGCGCGCAGCCCGGCGACATCGGCAACATCGGCTTTTACGACGTGGACTTCGAGCCGCTGCCGGGCGCCGAGCTGAACCCGGCCGGGCACGGCCTGACCTACATCGATCACCTGACGCACAACGTGCACCGGGGCCGCATGGCCGAATGGGCGGGCTTTTACGAGCGGCTGTTCAACTTCCGCGAGGTGCGCTATTTCGACATCGAAGGCCAGTCCACCGGCGTGAAAAGCAAGGCCATGACCAGCCCCTGCGGCAAGATCCGCATTCCGATCAACGAGGAAGGCAACGAAAAGGCCGGCCAGATCCAGGAATACCTGGACAGCTACCAGGGCGAAGGCATCCAGCACATTGCGCTGGGCTCGGACGACCTGCTGGCCACGGTGGATGCGCTGCAGTTCGCCGGCATGAAGCTCCTGAACACCGGCGACACCTACTACGAACTGCTCGATGCGCGCATTCCCGGCCATGGCGAGGACGTGGCGGCGCTGCGGGCGCGCAACATTCTGGTCGATGGCAAGCCGGGCGACCTGCTGCTGCAGATCTTCAGCGAGAACCAGCTCGGGCCGATCTTTTTCGAATTCATCCAGCGCAAGGGCAACCAGGGCTTTGGCGAAGGGAACTTCAAGGCGCTTTTTGAAAGCATCGAGCTGGACCAGATGCGCCGCGGCGTGCTGGAGAAAGCCTGATGGCTGTCAAACCCGCCGTCTACGGTGAATCTGAACGGCCGCCGCGTGGTGATTACAGCCGCGCCGGCAGCGACTACACCTGCTCGCAGAACCATGCCGGCTACACCGCCGAGCACCACGACATTTACCGCCGTCTGTACGCGCGGCAGTCGGCGCTGCTGCCGGGGCTGGCGTGCAGCGCCTTCATCGACGCGCTGTCGCACCTGGGCGCCAGCGACGCGATCCCACGATTCGAGGACATCAACGAGCGGCTCTACACGGCAACCGGCTGGCAGTTGGTCGGGGTGCCGGGGCTGATTCCCGAGGTGCCCTTCTTCAGCCTGCTGGCGGCGCGAAAGTTTCCGGTGACCAACTGGATCCGCACGCCGGCCGAGTTCGACTACATCGTCGAGCCGGACCTGTTTCACGACCTGTTCGGCCATGTGCCCCTGCTGTTCGAGCAGCGCTATGCCGACCACATCCAGGCCTACGGCGAAGG
>JAQGMN010000204.1 GCA_028292345.1 Polaromonas sp.
GTGCTGGTGTTCCTGGTGATGTTCCTGTTCCTGCAGAACTGGCGCTACACCATCATTCCGACCATCGTCGTGCCGATCGCCCTGCTGGGCACCTTTGCCACGCTGCTGGCGCTGGGCTTTTCGATCAACGTGCTGACCATGTTCGGCATGGTGCTGGTGATCGGCATCGTGGTCGATGACGCGATCGTCGTGGTCGAGAACGTCGAGCGCATCATGAGCGAGGAAGGCCTGCCGCCGCTGGAGGCCACGCGCAAGGCGATGGGCCAGATCTCGGGCGCCATCATCGGCGTCACGGTGGTCTTGATCTCGGTGTTCGTGCCGCTGGCCTTTTTTGCCGGCTCGGTGGGCAACATCTACCGCCAGTTCTCTGCCGTCATGGTCGCGTCGATCGGCTTTTCGGCTTTCCTGGCGCTGTCGCTCACGCCGGCGCTGTGCGCTTCGCTGCTCAAGCCGGTCGAGGCCGGCCATCACCATGAAAAGACCGGCTTCTTCGGCTGGTTCAACCGGGGCTTTTCGCGCACCGCCAAGGGCTATGAAAGCCTGGTGGCGCGCCTGCTCAAGCGCGCCGGCCGCTATCTTGTCATTTATGCGGCCATCATCGGCGTCGTGGCGCTGGTCTACACCCGCCTGCCCACGTCCTTTTTGCCGGCGGAAGACCAGGGAACGCTGCTGGTCAATGTGCAGCTGCCGCCCGGCGCCACGCTGGAGCGCACCCGCGCCGTGATGGAGCAGGTCGAAGGCTTCATGCTCAAGCAGCCCGAAGTCGAGGGCATGGTCGGCGTGCTGGGCTTCAGCTTTTCCGGACAGGGACAAAATGCCGGCCTGGCCTTCGTGACGCTCAAGGACTGGTCCGAGCGCAAGGAAGCCAGCCAGCATGCCGATGCGCTGGCCGGACGGGCGTTTGGCGCGCTCTCGGGCATTCGCGACGCGTTCGTGTTTCCGCTGAGCCCGCCGCCGATTCCCGAGCTGGGTTCAGCCAGCGGCTTTACCTTCCGCCTACAGGATCGTGGTGGCGCTGGCCCCGACGCATTGCTGGCAGCGCGTAACCAGCTGCTCGGCATGGCCGGCAAGAGCCCGGTGCTCGCGCAGGTGCGGCCCGAAGGCCTGGAAGACGCGCCGCAGCTGCAGCTCGACATCGACCGCGACAAGGCCAATGCCCTGGGCGTGAGCTTCGATGCGATCAACACGGCGCTGTCGACCTCGCTCGGTTCGAGCTATGTGAACGACTTCCCGAACCAGGGCCGCCTGCAGCGCGTCGTGGTGCAGGCCGACGCGCCGGCGCGGATGCAGCCCGATGACCTGCTGCAGATCAATGCCAGCAACAGCCGGGGCGAGTCCGTGCCGCTGTCCACCTTTGCCACCACGCGCTGGATCAAGGGGCCGATGCAGACGGTGCGCTACAACGGCTACCCGGCCATGCGCATCAGCGGCGGCGCCGCGCCGGGCTACAGCACGGGCGCGGCCATGGCCGAGATGGAAAAGATGGCGGCCCAGCTGCCGCAGGGCTTCGGCTTCGAATGGAGCGGCCAGTCGCGCGAGGAAAAGCTCGCCGGCTCGCAAGCCATGATCCTGTACGGCTTTGCGATCCTGGCGGTGTTTTTGTGCCTGGCCGCGCTGTATGAAAGCTGGTCGATTCCGCTGGCGGTGATCCTGGTCGTTCCGCTGGGCGTGGTCGGCGTGCTGCTGGCGACCTTGCTGCGCAGCTATGCCAACGACGTGTACTTCCAGGTCGGCCTGATCACCATCATCGGCCTGTCGGCGAAGAACGCGATTCTGATCATCGAGTTTGCCAAGGACCTGCAGGCGCAGGGCAAGGGCGTGATCGAGTCGGCGCTGACGGCCGCGCACCTGCGGTTCCGGCCCATCATCATGACCTCGTTCGCCTTCATGCTGGGCGTGCTGCCGCTGGCGATTGCCACCGGCGCGAGTTCGGCCAGCCAGCGGGCCATCGGCACCGGCGTGATCGGCGGCATGATCACCGGCACCGCGCTGGCGGTGATCTTCGTGCCGATTTTCTTTGTCGTGGTGCGCGGCTTCTTCAAGGGCAGCGCGCGGCAGCAGCAAATCTA
This sequence comes from Polaromonas sp., assembly GCA_028292345.1. GTDB lineage: Bacteria > Pseudomonadota > Gammaproteobacteria > Burkholderiales > Burkholderiaceae_C > Polaromonas. The sequence goes on from JAQGMN010000204.1 coordinate 2,070, forward strand.
CGCCGAGCATGCCAAGTCGGCAGGGGTCGGCGGCCATGAATGAAAGCCAGAACATGAAACAGACCAGACTTTTCCAACGCCTTGCCGTGAGCGCTGCGGTGCTGCTGGCCGGCTGCTCGATGATTCCGACCTACGAGCGTCCGGCCGCGCCCATCGCCACCGAGTGGCCCGCGCTCAGCGCCACGGCCGCCGCGCCGGGGACCGAAAGCCCGAGCAACGGCATGGCGGCCGCCGACATCGAATGGCAGGCATTTTTCAGCGACCCCCGGCTGCGCCAGCTGATCGACGCGTCGCTGCGCAACAACCGCGACCTGCGCCTGGCCGTGCTCAACATCGAGCAGGCCCGCGCCCAGTACCGGATTCGCCGGGCCGACCAGTTCCCGACGGTGGGCGCCGCCGTGACCGGCTCGCGCCAGCCCGCGGCCAACGAAGGCATCACCAGCGTCTACACCGCCGGCCTGGCGATGACGTCGTACGAGTTCGACTTTTTCGGCCGCGTCGCCAGCCTGAAGGAAGCTGCACTCAGCCAGTACCTGGCCACCGAGGAAGGGCGCAAGAGTGCGCAGATCAGTTTGGTCGCGGCCGTGGCCAACACCTACCTCAGCCTGCTGGCCGACGAGGAGCTGATCGGCATCACCCGGCAGACGCTGGCCACGCGCGAAGACTCGTTCCGTCTGAGCAAGCTGCGGTTTGACAATGGCGTGAGTTCGGAACTCGACGTTCGCCAGGCCGAGTCGCTGATCGAGGGGGCGCGCGTGTCGCTGGCGCAGCTGACGCGCCAGCGCGCGCTCGACCAGAACGCGCTGGTGCTGCTGCTGGGCCAGCCGGCCACCGGCGAACTGGCCGTGGCCCTGCCGGCCGGCAAGGGCCTGGCCGACATGCCGGTGATGGCCGACGTGCCGGCGGGCCTGCCGTCCGACCTGCTGACGCGCCGCCCCGACGTTCGCCAGGCCGAGCAGCTGCTGCTGGCGTCCAACGCCAACATCGGCGCGGCGCGGGCCGCGTTTTTCCCGAGCATTTCACTCACCGCCAGCGCCGGCAGCGCCAGTTCGCACCTGGGCGACCTGTTCAAGAGCGGCAGCTTTGGCTGGACGCTGGCACCCCAGCTGTTTTTGCCGATCTTTGACGCGGGCCGCAACCGCGCCGGGCTGCAATCGGCCACCGTGCAGCGCGACATTGCCGTGGCGCAGTACGAACAGTCGATACAGACGGCCTTTCGGGAAGTCGCCGATGCGCTTGCCGGCCGCGCCACGCTGGGCGAGCAG
>JAQGMN010000206.1 GCA_028292345.1 Polaromonas sp.
TCGCCCAGGCCGCTGTCGGCGTTCAGGTGGCCGCGCGGGCCGGCCTCCACCAGTTCCGCGCCCCAGGCCGCGGCAAAATGACGGGCGCTCGCCAGGCTGCAAAAGGGGTCGTCGCTGCTGGCAAGCAGCACTGCGCCGAAGGGCAGCTTCCCAAGGGCGGGCGGCGACCAGCTCGGCAGCAGCGGGCGCACATCCTCGCGCCCGACATCGGGCGGCGCCACCAGCAGCGCCGCCTTCACGCGGTGCGTGTTGCGGCTGTGCGCCGCCCAGGCGGCCACATGGTGGCATCCCAGGCTGTGCGCGACCAGCACGGCGGGTCCGTCGCACGACAGCAGCACCTCCTCCAGCCGCGCGATCCAGTCGCCGCGCAGCGGCCGCTGCCAGTCGTGCTGCTCGACCCGTGTGTAGCCATGCAGCCGCTCCCAGCGGCTTTGCCAGTGGTCCGGCCCGCTGCCTTGCCAGCCGGGAAGAATCAATACGTTGCGGGGATTCATGGAATGGGTCAGCCTTCACCAAGGGAAAATGCAGGAATGTGGAGTTTGCTACGTTTTTAATAGCTGCTTGCGCATGCTGGACATGCCCAAGCGGTGGTTTTCATCAAAAAACGCCAGGCCGGGACTAGAGAATGCGCCCGACCATCTCCTGGGCAAAGGCCACGAAGGCCTGCGCGCCCTTCGAAGCCGGGTCGAAAATCACGCCGGGCAGGCCATAGCTCGGCGCCTCGGCCAGGCGGACATTGCGCGGAATGACGGTGTTGAACACCTTGTCGCCGAAATGCCCCTTGAGCTGCTCGCTGACCTGCTGCTGCAGCGTGATGCGGGGGTCGAACATGACGCGCAGCAGGCCGATGATCTGCAGGTCCTTGTTCAGGTTGGCATGCACCTGCTTGATGGTGTTGACCAGGTCGGTCACGCCCTCCAGCGCAAAGTATTCGCACTGCATCGGGACGATCACGCCATGCGCCGCGCACAGCCCGTTGAGCGTCAGCATCGACAGCGACGGCGGGCAGTCGATCAGGATGAAGTCGTAGTCCTTGTCCACCTTGGCCAGCGCCTGCTTCAGGCGCTTTTCGCGGCGCTCCAGCGCCACCAGCTCGATCTCGGCGCCCGAAAGTTCACGGTTGGCGCCGAGCACGTCGTAGCCGCATTTCTCGCTGTGCACGCGCGCATCGACGATCGAGGCCGCTTCCAGCAGCACGTCATAGACGGTCATTTCCAGCTTGCGCTTGTCCACGCCCGATCCCATGGTGGCATTGCCCTGCGGGTCCAGGTCCACCATCAGCACCCGCTGCCCGACCTGGGTCAGGCCGGCAGCCAGGTTGACGGTGGTGGTGGTCTTGCCCACGCCGCCCTTTTGGTTGGCAATGCAGAATATTTTGGCCATAGCGTCTTGTTGAGTTGGCGTTCCGTTGAGGGAACCGGGGATTGCAGTGTTCGTTTTACCGGGAAAGCGCCAGCTTGATGCCAAAGGCAATCAAGAACATGCCGGCCGCCTTTTCGAGCGTCATCGATATCCTGGGGCTGGCCCGCAGGCGCGCTGCCAGCTTCCAGGTCAGCAGCACGGCCGCCAGGCCATAAAAAAATGTCAGTGTGGCGATGGTCGCGGCCATCACGCCGAAAGTCTTGAGGCCCTGGTGCTGCGCCGGATCGACGAACAGCGGAAAGAACGCCAGGTAGAACACGATTGCCTTGGGATTGAGCAGGGTGATCAGCAGGGCCTGCCGAAAATAGTGGCGCGGCTTGATCTGCAAAATCGGGGCAGCGCCGGGCTTGGCCAGCAGCATCCTGAAGCCCAGCCAGGCCAGGTACAAGGCGCCCATCCACTGAACGGCATGAAAAGCGGCCGGGTAAGCCGCCATCAGGGCCGAAACGCCCGCCACGGCTGCCCAGAGCAACACCTGGTCGCCGGCAATCACGCCCAGGGTGGCGCCCATGCCGCCGGCAATGCCGCCCTTTCCGGTCGAGGTGATCAGCGCCAGGTTGCCGGGGCCCGGAATGGCCAGAAAGACCAGGATGGCAACAACAAAAGCGCCATAGTCGGCAACACCAACAAACGAGCCCGGCATGAAAGTTTCCAGTAGTAGAGACCCTGAGTTTACGACACGGGCCGCAGCCAGAGGATGCAGCGCTCGGCCTCCAGGCCCGGAACCTGTAATTGTTCCACGTGAAACATAGCAATGTTTTCAGCCAGGGCCTGAAGCTCATCGGACGGACGCTTGCCCTTCATCGCCATCCAGACGCCCTGCGGCGCCATCGCGCCCGCTGACCAGTTCGTGAAATCAGCCAGCGACGCAAACGCCCGGGAACAGATGACGTCGAAGGGCTGGGTGATGCTTTCAACCCGCGCATGGAGCCCGGCAAGGTTCGGCAGCTTCAAGGCCAGGGCCGCCTGCTTGATGAAAGCCGCTTTTTTGGCGACAGTGTCCACGCAGGTCACGTTGACGGCAGGACAGCAGATCGCGATGACCACGCCCGGCAGGCCCGCGCCCGAGCCGACATCGAGCAGCCGGCTTCCCTGCGCCAGCCCGGCAGCCTGCAGATACAGCTGCAAGGCCGGAACCACCGACAGGCTGTCGAGCAAATGGTGCGTCATCATTTCCGCCGGGTCGCGCACCGACGTCAGGTTGTAGACCTTCGTCCATTTGCCGATCATCGCCTGGTAATCCAGCAACTGATTGATTTGCTGCTCGCTCAATTCCAGTTGGAGCGCCGCAAGACCTGCCAGCAGGGTGGCGCGCAAGTCGTTTTCCAGCCCCGCCATCAGACTTCCGCCTGTTCGGTCGGTTTCAGCGGAACCGTGTTTTTCCATAGGTTCTTCTTCAGGTGCACCAGCAGCAGCGAAATGGTGGCCGGCGTGATGCCCTGGATGCGCGAGGCCAGTCCGAGGGTTTCGGGCCGGTGCTTGGACAGCGTCTGCCGCGCCTCGAAACTCAATGCCGAGACCTGCAGGTAATCCAGGTCGGCCGGGAGCTTGAGATTCTCGTAATGCGAGGCGCGCTCAACCTCGACCTTTTGCAGGTCGATATAGCCGGCGTACTTGGCCGTGATCTCGATTTGCTCGATCACGCTTTTCACCAGGTCCGCCGGCAATGTGTCGCCAGCCGATGTTTCACGTGAAACATGAGCGTCGCCTGTCGGAATTTCAGCGTTGGCATATTTTCCGCCATCCAGGGACATCAGCCCGGCGTAATTCACGTCGGGGCGGCGCAGCAGGTCGGCCAGGTTGTATTCGCGTTCGATGGCCTTGCCCAGCACGCGCTCGGCTTCGCTAGCGGGCAGGTTGTTCGGGTTGATCCAGAGCGAGCGCAGGCGCTGTGTTTCACGTGAAACAATGTCGCGCTTGCGGTTGAAGGCATCCCAGCGGGCATCATCGACCAGGCCCAGTTCGCGCCCTTTTTCGGTCAGGCGCATGTCGGCATTGTCCTCTCGCAGCATCAGCCGGAACTCGGCGCGGCTGGTGAACATGCGGTAGGGCTCGGTCACGCCCTTGGTGATCAGGTCATCGACCAGCACGCCCAGGTAGGCCTCGTCGCGCTTGGGCAGCCATGCGTCCTTGCCCTGGCACTGCAGCGCGGCATTGATGCCGGCGAACATGCCCTGCGCTGCGGCTTCCTCGTAGCCGGTCGTCCCATTGATCTGGCCGGCGAAGAACAGCCCGCCAATCGCCCGGGTTTCAAATGTCGTCTTGAGAGCGCGCGGGTCGAAGTAGTCGTATTCAATCGCGTAGCCGGGCCGCAGGATATGCGCGTTTTTCATGCCCGCCATCGAGCGCACCAGCGCGTACTGAATGTCGAAGGGCAGGCTGGTCGAGATGCCGTTGGGGTAGATCTCGTGCGTCGTGAGTCCCTCGGGTTCCAGGAAAATCTGGTGGCTGTCCTTGCCGGAGAAGCGGTTGATCTTGTCCTCGACGCTTGGGCAGTAGCGCGGCCCCACGCCGTCGATCTTGCCGGTGAACATCGGGCTGCGGTCAAACCCCGAGCGGATGATGTCGTGGGTGCGCTCGTTGGTGTGCGTGATCCAGCAGGGCATCTGCTGCGGATGCGCGATGGCGCCGCCCATGAAGCTGAACACCGGCACCGGCCCGGAGGCGCCGCCCGGCATCCCGTCGCCGGGCTGCACGCCGCATTTGCTGAAGTCGATCGAGCGGCCGTCGATGCGCGGCGGCGTGCCGGTTTTCAGCCGGCCTTGAGGCAGCTTGAGTTCCTTGAGCATGCTGCTGAGCGACACGGCAGGCGGGTCGCCGGCGCGGCCCGCCGCATAGTTGCTCAGGCCGACATGGATCTTGCCGTCCAGAAAGGTTCCGGCGGTCAGCACCACGGTGCGCGCGCGGAACTTGATGCCGACCTGCGTCACCGCGCCAACGACGCGGTCGCCCTCGACCATCAGGTCGTCGACCGCCTGCTGGAACAGCCACAGGTTGGGCTGGTTCTCGACCATGCGGCGGATCGCGGCCTTGTACAAAATGCGGTCGGCCTGCGCCCGGGTGGCGCGCACGGCCGGGCCCTTGCTTGAATTGA
>JAQGMN010000221.1 GCA_028292345.1 Polaromonas sp.
TTCCAGTGCGGCGAGCCGTTGACGACCCAGGCCTGCTGCTCGGGCGTGAGCTTGCGCCAGGGCGTGTCGCGCGGAATGCCCTCGGCCTCGGCGTGGCGCATCAGGTCGTCCTGCGCTTCCTTCCAGGCCGGCGTCTGCATCACCTTGATGGCGCCGGCGCGCAGCGTGAGCTTGTCGTTCGGAATGACGAGCCCGTAATCGACGCCGATCACCCGGCCAAAGCCCTTGCAGGTCTCGCAAGCGCCCATGGCCGAATTGAAGGAAAACAGCGACGGGGTGGGCTCGGTGTAGCGCAGGTTGCTCTCGGGACAATGCAGGCCGGTTGAAAACCGAAGCATCTCTTCGGCGGCCCCTTCCTCGGCATTCAGAACATAGACATTGAGCCGGCCGCCGCGCTTGAGCGACGTTTCGATGGCCTCGATGGCCCGGACCTTCTCGGTGATGTGCAGGCGAAAGCGGTCGGCCACCACGTCGAGCAGCTTGTGCGGGCCGGCCGGCGTACTGACTTCCCTTTCGGCATGGACGCGGGTGAAGCCGCTGGCCGACAGCCACTGCTCGACCTCTGCGGCGCTGGTGTTGCCGGGCAGCTCGACCGGGAAGGTCATGACCACACGCGGGTCGGTGCCCGCCGTGCGCGCCATCAGCTCGGCATAGATGGACTCGGGCGAGTCGTGCCGCACCGCCTGCGCGGTCTGCCGGTCGAACAGCTGCGCGGCCCGGGCGTAGAGCAGCTTCAGGTGGTCGTTCAGTTCCGTCATGGTGCCGACGGTCGAGCGCGACGAGCGCACCGGATTGGTCTGGTCGATGGCAATCGCCGGCGGCACGCCCTCGACCTTGTCCACCGCCGGCTTGTCCATGCGGTCCAGGAACTGCCGGGCATAGGCCGAGAAAGTCTCGACATAGCGGCGCTGGCCCTCGGCAAACAGCGTGTCGAACACCAGCGAGGACTTGCCCGAGCCGCTCGGACCGGTGACGACCGTCAGTTCATTGATACGGATGTCCAGGTCGATATTTTTGAGGTTGTGCTGGCGCGCGCCGCGAATGCGGATGGTTCCCTGGGGCATCGGTGAAGGTCTTTCCTGAAAGGTCGGTCATTCTAGGCAGAGCGGCCCTCGTTGCCGGTGGTGGAGGCGAAAACCCCTTGACGATGCCGACGCGATGAGCAAGCCGTGCGGGAATAGGCTGATTGCCGCTGCCATATTTGTATGCTCAACTATTTGCATCAATCTATACAAAAGGAAACAAATGAGAAGGATTCATTTTGTGTGTGCCGCGGTCTTGGCTGCCGGCATCAGCCAGGCCGGCCACGCGCAAATCCGCATCGGTCAGACCGCCGGATTCACGGGCGCCGTGGGCGCGGGCGTCAAGGAAACCACCGACGGCGCAAAGCTGTATCTGGATGCCGTCAATGCCAGAGGCGGCGTGGGCGGGCAAAAGGTGGAACTGATGTCGCTGGACGACAAGTTCGACCCCAGGCTTGCGGCGGAAAATGCGCGAAAGCTGATCGAGGAAGACAACGTGGTGGCGATGTTCCTGACGCGCGGCACGCCCCACACCGAAGCGATCATTCCCCTCCTCGACAAGTATGGCGTGCCGCTGGTAGGCCCGTCCACGGGCGCCATGGTGCTGCACCAGCCGGTCCAGAAACACATTTTCAATGTGCGGGCAACCTACCAGCGGGAAGCTGAAAAGGCGGTCGTCCACCTGACCTCGATGGGCATTACCCGGATCGGCATTGTCCAGGCCGACGACAGCTTTGGCGCCGATGGCGTGGCAGGCGCCCAGAAAGGCCTGGCGACTGCCAAGCTGACACCGGCCGTGCTGGAAAAATTCAACCGTGCCAAGCCGGACTTCACGCTGATCGCGCCCATGATCGTCCGGGCCAATGTGCAGGCCGTCATCATGGTCGCCTCCGGCCAGGCGGTGGTTGACGGTGTGACCGCCTTGCGCGCAGCAGGCTCTGCCGCCCAGGTCGTGACGCTGTCAAACAACGCATCGAGTGGCTTTGCGAAGCTCATGGGAGACAACGGGCGCGGCATGATTGTCACGCAGGTCTTTCCGAACGAACGCGCCATCACCTATCCCCTGGTCAAGGAAGCCCAGGGATTGGCCAAGGCCAGGGGACAGACCGAACTCAGCCCCGCCATGCTGGAAGGCTTTGCTGCGGCGAAGGTTCTGGTTGAAGGCCTGCGCCGCGCAGGTCCCAAACCGAACCGCGAAAAAGTCCAGGCAGCGCTCGAAGGCATCCAGAAAATGGACATTGGCGGGCTGGAGGTGAGCTACGGCGCCAAGGACCATAGCGGGCTCGATTTCGCGGACCTGTCCATCATTGGCACCGACGGGAAGTTCAAGCGCTGATCGAATCCCCTTTTTCCCGAAAAGGGCTGGTGCGCAGACCTTTGTTTTCAGCGTCGGAAGTGGCAAAACCGCACCCTGCATTGGCCTGGAGGCGGCTCCGCTAACCGGTGCGAAGCCGCTCCACCTGGCTCGCCCGGCAGCGCTGGGCTGGTCTGCGTGGCATCCCTCAGGAATACAGCGCATTTTCAAGCTCCGCGAATTTTTCGGCGCCCACCGCATCCTTGATGCGCGGCGCCAGTTCCCGGAGCTTTCCCAGGTCGCCCGCCGCCTCGACGGCCAGGTTGAGCCGGAAACCGCGCAGGCCCAGGCCGGCCGTCAGGCGGGTGGCAATGGGATAGGCCCTTGAATAATGCGCCTGCGCCATGGCGCTGGTCAGGCCGCCCGGGCTGGTGGCAGCCCCCGCCGGGGAAGGCAAAGGCGCCGGGGCCATACCGGCCGGCGCGGCCATGGCAGGCGGCTGGGCAGCGGGCTCCTGGGGCGCCAGCAAGCCCTGCGACACCAGGTGGCCGATGTCCTCGGCGGTGATGCCCAGTCCGGCCGTGGCCTTCATCACTTCCTGGAGGTCGCGCTTGCCGTCGAACAGGATGAAGGCCGAGCGTTGCCGGGGGGTCAAGGGGACCGACCGGGTCTGAAAAGCCGACTGACCGTGTTGCGTTTTCATGTAGATCATGGCGTGCCTTCTCTGTGTGCGCCGGTATTCGGGCGGTGGCGCTCCGGTGAGCATTTGCCTGCAATAACATTTTGAGGCTTTTTTTGCCTTTTTACAAAACCCGATGTGTTGAATCCCTTTGCGTCGATGGCAACGGGCGCGGACTCAGCCGCGCTGCTGCAGGCCGGGCGCCGCCGCGCCGTGCTTTTCGCCGCCCAGGTCGATGTCGCCGCCCTGGTTCAACAAAAACAGGGCCAGGCCGGCGAACAACAAAAATCCAATGACAATTTTCCACATGGCAGTTTTTCTTTCCAAAAAAAGGCCCTTGCCGAATGACAAGGGCCTGGGGATTGACAGATGTTTCGCAAGCGCGCCAGCCTCGGTGCCGGCGCCTGAGCTGCGGCGGTCAGTCGTTGGCGTAAATGTCAACGTCCTTGGTTTCCCTGATGAACAGCGTGCCGATCACGAACGTCACGCCGGCGATGATGATCGGATACCACAGGCCGTTGTACATGTTGCCGGTCTGCGCCACGATGGCGAAGGCGGTGGTCGGCAGCAAGCCGCCAAACCAGCCATTGCCAATGTGGTACGGCAGGCTCATGGACGTGTAGCGGATGCGGGTCGGGAAGAGTTCGACCAGCATGGCGGCAATCGGGCCATAGACCATGGTCACCAGAATCACCAGGTAGAACAGGATCAGGGTCACCTTGAACTTGTCCACCTTGGCAGGGTCCGCCTTGGACGGGTAGCCGGCGGTCTTCAGGGCATCGCCCACGGCCTTTTTGAATTCAGCGTCTTTTTTCTTCACCTCCTCAGCCGGCAGGCTCTTGGCGGTGTAGCTGGCGATCTCGGTCGTGCCGATCTTGATGACCGCAGGCGCGCCTGCCGGACCGGCGGCATTTTCATAGCTCACCGACGCACCGGCCAGCACCTGCTTGGCAATGTCGCAGGAACTGGTGAACTTGGCGGTGCCGGTTGGGTTGAACTGGAACGAGCATTCCGAAGCGTCGGCCGTCACCACCACCTGGTTGGCGGCCTGTGCGGCGGCCAGGTCGGGATTGGCGGCCTTGGTCAGCGCGGTGAACACCGGAAAGTAGGTCAGCGCGGCCAGCAGGCAGCCCGCCATGATGATCGGCTTGCGGCCGATCTTGTCCGACAGCATGCCGAAGACCACGAAGAATGGCGTGCCCAGGATGAGCGAATAGGCGACCAGGATGTTGGCAGTCGGGCCGTCGACCTTGAGCGCCTGCGTCAGGAAAAACAAGGCATAGAACTGGCCCGAATACCAGACCACGGCCTGGCCGGCGGTCAGGCCGACCAGCGCCAGAATCACGATTTTCAGGTTTTTCCACTGGCCGAAGGACTCGGACAGCGGCGCCTTGGAGGTGCGGCCTTCGGCCTTCATTTTCTGGAAGGCAGGCGACTCGTTCATGGACAGGCGGATGTACACCGACACGGCCAGCAGCAGGATGGAAACGATAAACGGAATGCGCCAGCCCCAGTCGGCAAATGCGGCCTCGCCGACGGCGGTCCGCACGCCCAGGATGACCATCAGGCTCAGGAACAGGCCCAGCGTTGCCGTGGTCTGGATCCATGAGGTGTAGGCGCCGCGCTTGTGGTGCGGCGCGTGCTCGGCCACATACACGGCCGCCCCGCCGTACTCGCCGCCCAGCGCCAGGCCCTGCAGCATGCGCAGGGCGATCAGGATGACCGGCGCGGCCACGCCGATCGACGCATAGTTGGGCAGCAGGCCCACGATGAAGGTGGACAGGCCCATGATGACGATGGTGACCAGGAAGGTGTACTTGCGGCCGATCATGTCGCCGAGGCGGCCAAACAGCAGCGCGCCGAAAGGCCGGACGATGAAGCCGGCGGCAAAGGCCAGCAGCGCAAAGATGAAGGCCGAGCCGGCGTCCAGCCCGCTGAAGAACTGCCTGGCGATGATGGCCGCCAGCGAGCCGTACAGGTAAAAATCGTACCATTCGAAAACCGTGCCCAGCGAGGAGGCGAAGATCACTTTCTTCTGCTCCGCTGACATGGGTCTGTTGTCGATTGCTGGCTTTGCCGGATTGTTACCGACCGTTGTTGTCGCCATTCTTGTCTCCAAAATATTAATTAATGCCCCCGAACTGGAAGCTGTACCCAGTATTTTGGATTTCCCTGTCACAAGTCTTACGCGTAAATTACAGAACCTTTCATGAAACTTTCGCCAAGCTGACAACTCAAGGGGTAACCCTTGCAATCTTTTTCAGCATGTGAAGCACATCGGTGCAAACCCTAGCGGCGGCGGGCAATGCCTGGAGCAATCGCATGGACGCCGTTCCAGTCCGGCCCGTCAAACCAGGGGTCGCCCAGCAGGCAGGCGCGCAGCATGGGAAGCGCGTCAAGCCCCCAGAAAAGCCTGCCGTCAACGGCAAATGCCGGCACGCCGAAAACACCCTGCGCAATCGCCTGAGCGGTGTTGGCCTTGAGTTGCGCCTTGACCGTTTCGCCGTCCGGATCGCGCGGCGGCGCCAGTTGCAATGCCAGCGCCTGCAGCCGCTGCGCATCGATGGCTTCGGCGCCACCGCGCCAGACATGGCGAAAAATGGTTTCGCAGGTGTAGCGGTTGGGCATGCCCGGCGTGGACTCGGGGCTGCAGGCCAGCGCCAGCCGCAGCAGGGCCAGCGGGTTGAAGGGATGGCTGGCGGGCATTTGCAGGGGAATTCCCCGGCTGTGCGCCAGCCACAGCACCTGGCGGTAGGTCCAGTCGCGCTTGGGTGCAATCTCGGCCGGGCCCAGCTGGCCATGGTGCTTGAGCAGGCCGGCGAACAGCACCGGCCTGTAGCGCACGCTGTAGCTGAGGCCGGTCAGCGCTTCGGGCAGCGCTTCAAATGCCAGATAAGCATAGGGGGAGATGAAGTCGAGATAAAACGTGATCTCTTTCATGGGCTGTCGTCCTGTTGTGTTGCTTCTGAATCAATAGCAGCTTACGCAGGCAGGTATTGCGCAGAAGCTATTTTTGCCTTAAAAATATCAATACTTTAGCCGCGCATAGTAAGTCGCCTGCGCCGCTTCCCGCGCCTGCCGCAGCGTGTGGATGCCCCTGGCCTGCAGCAGCGGCAGCAGGCGCAGCAGCACTTCGGCCGTCACCATCGCGTCGCCCAGCGCGGTGTGCCGGCCCAGCACGGTGATGTTGAAGCGCTCGGCAATCGCCTCCAGCCGGTGCGATTCCTGGTTCGGGTGCACCACGGCCGACAGCAGCAGCGTGTCGAGCACCGGCTGGTGAAAGGCCACGCCGGTGGCGGCTTCCTGCAGCTTCAAAAACTTCATGTCGAAAGCCGCGTTGTGCGCCACCAGCACCGTGTCCTGCGCAAAGGCATGAAACGCGGGCAGCACGGCGCCGATGTCCGGCTTGCCGGCCACCATGTCCTGCGTGATGCCGTGGATGGGAATCGATGCGGCGGAAATCAGGCGGCCCGGGTTCACCAGCTGCTCGAACGATTCGTGCCGCAGCAGCTTGCCGTTGACGATGCGGGTCGCGCCGATCTGGATGATCTGGTCGCCGCCGGACGGATCGAGGCCGGTGGTCTCGGTGTCGAACACGGTGAAGGACAGCGACGCGAGCGGCTGGTCGTCCAGCGCATTGCCCTGCTCGCTGACCTGGAACAGGTCGAAATCGTAGTACTCGGGCCGGCTGTCGCTCTGCATGATCTGCGCGGCATCCAGCTGCTCCTGCGCACTGGCCAGCGGCAGCAGGAAGCGGAAAAAAGCCTGGTGCCGCACGCGCTCGCGCTCGAACCACATCTCGCCGCCGTGGCGCTCGACCACGTCGCGCACCGTCAGTGGCGTGCTCTGGCTGCCAAAGCGCATCGGGTCCATTTCCCAGGCCATGACGGTTTCGGTGCTCATCACCTGGCCGGACCAGATCAGGTCGAGCTGCGCGCGCTGGCCGACCTGCTGCAGCCGCAGTTGCAAAAACTTGACATCGAATTCATCGACCAGCCGGCCGGCCAGGTAGGTGAGCACCTGCAGCAGCGTGAAGCTTTCGACCTTGAGCCACAGGGCGGCGTCGGCGCCTTCGACCGCCACGCTGCGCCGGCAGTGGCTTTCGATCTGTCGCTGGGCGGCGGCCACGAAATCGCTGCCGAGCATTTCCTCCAGCGGCCAGCGGGTCTTGAGTCCCTGGGTCGAGCGCTGCACCAGGTCGGTGATGCGCCCGCTCATGGCGGCGACTTCCTCGCGCACCACGCCCAGGAAGCGCTCGCGCATCTCGGGCTCCAGGTCGGCATAGCCGAGCATGTCCACCGCCGCCTGCATGTTGGCCAGGGACGAGCGGCTGCCCTCGGTGAGGCCGTGCAGCAGCTGGTCGCGCAGGGATTCCTCCTCGAAGCTCTGGGTCACGTTGTCGAGCATCAGCACGAAGCCGCCGATGCCGGCCCCCGGCTCGGCGGCTTCGGGGTCGCGCACCGGCGCCATCTGCACGCGGATCAGCTGGCCGGATCGCGTGGCGGTGACGAACTGCGCCGACGGGCTGGCCGCGCCCCGGCGCAGGCGCTGGTGAATGGTTTCCAGCGCATGCGCCACCAGTTGGCGGTCGAACACGGCATAGATCGAGCGGCCGATGCCCATCAGCTCGGCGCCATCGGCCAGCGCGGGCGCCTGCGACAGGGCGCGGAACTGCAGCCGGGCGCGGCTGTTGTAGAGCAGGATGCGGCCGCCCTGGTTGCAGACGACGACGCTCTGGGTGAGTTCGGACATCAGCGCGGCCAGGCGGTTTTTTTCCTGCTGCACGCTGCGGCTGGCCAGCGCGATCTGCTGGGCCATGTCGCCCCGCAGGCGGTCGCGCTGGCCGGCCAGTTCGTGGATGGCGCCGGCCAGCGCGCGGTTCTCGGCGCTGCCTTGGGCCGCCAGGGGCTGCGGCTCGCTGGCGGCCAGCAGCACGCGGGTCTGCTCCAGCAGGCGGGCCGGTGCGCTGACATAGCGCAGGTGGAGCCGGTGCAGCCCATAGGCCACGCCCGCCAGCGCCACCGCCCAGCCGATGCCGAGCCAGGCGATGCGCGGCCCCAGCGCCGCGCCGACTGTTTCACGCTCAAGGGGGGCCAGGGTGGCCCAGATCCCCGCCATGCCCAGGCCCATCCAGGCGGCCAGCGCCAGCCCGGCGGCGGCCACCGCCCGGACCAGCCTTCGGTCCGGCGGTTTCATGGCTGCGCGGCCAGCATGTCGGCAACCTTCTGCACCAGTTCGCGCGTGGAAAACGGCTTGGTCATGTAGGCATCCGCACCCAGGGCCAGCCCTTTGGCCAGGTCGGTGTCGCGGCCCTTGGCGGTCAGCATCAGGATCTTGATGGCCCGCAGTTCCTCGCTGGCACGAACCGCCTGGCAGACCTCGAAGCCCGACTTTTTCGGCATCATCACGTCGAGCAGCACCAGGTCGGGCCTGTCGCGGGCAATCGCATCGAGCGCTTCCTGGCCGTCTCTGGCCACCAGCACGGTGTAGCCTTCGCGCTTCATCAGGTATTCGAGCGAGATCACGATGTTGGGCTCATCGTCGGCCACCAGGATTTTTCGGCTCATGTCTTGTCTCCTCTTGTCGTTTGCGCGTGCGCCGCCGGCGCGTTCCAGGGCAGGTGAAAGGCAAAGCAGGCGCCCGGCCCGCTGCCGGTTTCCAGCCACAGGCGCCCGCCGAAGTGCTCGACGATCTGGCGGCTGATCGGCAGGCCCAGGCCGGTGCCCTGCGGCCGGCTGATGCCGTCGCCGCCCTGCTGGAAGCGCTCGAAAATCAGGCTCTGCTGCTCCGCCGGCACACCGGGTCCATTGTCCTGCACCCGCACTGTCAGCCCGCTGACATCGCTGTCCAGGCTCACCACCACCTGGCCGCCGGGCACGGGCACAAACTTGACGGCGTTGGACAGCAGGTTCAGCACCACCTGCATCAAGCGGTCGGTATCGGCGCGCAAAGTGCCCGCCGGGGACGGCGGCAACTGCAACCGAACCTCGCACTGCCGTTCGCGGAACATTTCGGCGGTGGTTTCCACCGCGCGGCCCAGCAGCGCGCCCATGTCCACCTCGCTGCTTTGCCACTCGGCATTGCCGGACTCTATTTTGGCCATGTCCAGCACCTGGTTGACCAGCCGGCTCAGGCGCTCGGTCTCGGACACGATGAGGGTCACGAAATGCTGGCGCTGCGCCGGCTCCATGTCGCCGTCGTCGCGCACCAGCTCGGCCAGCGCGCGGATCGAGGTCAGCGGCGTGCGCAACTCGTGCGTGACCGAGGACATGAAGTCGTCCTTGAGCCGGTCCAGGCTCTTGAGCTGCTCGTTGGCCTGACGCAGCTCGCCGGTGGCCTGTTCCAGCGAATGCGACTTTTCCTCCAGCTCGCGGGAGTAAGCGCGCACCTGCGAGGCTTCGTCGAGGATGCGCAGCACGTCCTCGGGCGTCAGCACCTCCTCTTCGGCCACCGAGGCCACCAGCACCCGGGCCGAGGCGCTGCCGACCGCGCCGGCCAGCTGGGTTTCGACAAACTGCACCAGCCGGGCGTCGGGCCGAAGGTCCTCGGCCCGGCGCACGCCGGCCTGCCCGGCATAGGCCTGGAACAAGGCCCTGGCCTTGGCCGCGCCCATGAAGCGCTCGCACAGGCGCAGCAGGTCGGGCACGTTGGCCTGGCCGCGCCAGAACACCGGGCTGGACGCGGCGGTGCGGTGGAACACATCGACAAACAGCAGCGCCTGGCTGGCTTCCTGGCCCGACGGGGCGCGCCACAGCGACAGGCCGACATAGGCGCCCAGGTTGGCCAGCAGGCTCCAGAACAGCGCATGCGTCAGTCCGTCCAGGCCCTGCAGGCCGAGCAGCTGCTCGGGCCGCAGCAGCGCGATGCCCCAGGGCCCCAGCGTCAGGAAATCGGTGCCCAGCCAGCCCGACTTGGCAATCGACGGCAGCATCAGCGTGTAGGCCCACATCAGGAAACCGGCCAGCAGGCCGGCCAGCGCGCCGCGCCGGGTGCCGCCCTTCCAGTACAGCCCCAGCAGCACCGCCGGCGCGAACTGGGCCACGGCGGCAAAGCTGATCAGGCCGATGCTGACCAGCGCATAGGCCTCGCCGGCCAGGTGAAAGTAGACATAGCCCAGCACCAGCACGCCCAGGATGGCGGCGCGGCGAATGCCCAGCAGCAGCCGGCTCAGGTCCTGCCCGGCGCCGCCGTGAAAGTGCCGCGAGCGCAGCAGCAGCGGCAACACCAGTTCGTTGCTGACCATGGTGGACACGGCAATGGTCTCGACGATCACCATGCCGGTCGCCGCCGACAGGCCACCGATGAACACGAACAGCGCCAGCAGCGGCTGCCCGGCGGCCAGCGGCAGAGAGAGCACGAAATTCTCGGGATTCATCGGCGTGGCGCCGAAGTACAGCAGCCCGCCCAGCGCGATCGGCAGCACGAACAGGTTGATCAGGAGCAGGTACAGCGGAAACACCCAGACGGCGCGCCGCAGATGGCTTTCGCGCACGTTCTCCACCACCATGACCTGGAACTGCCGGGGCAAAAACAGCACCGACAGCATCGACAGCAGGATCAGGGCGGACCATTGCGTCCAGGCAAAGGCGCCGCCCTGCTCCAGTCGCACCAGGCTGTGCAGCGCCGGCACCGCGCGGGCGCGGGCAAACAGGTCGGCCAGGCCGTCGAACAAACCATAAACCACGAACAGGCCCACGGCCAGAAAGGCCGCCAGCTTGACCACCGACTCGAAGGCAATCGCCGCCACCATGCCTTCGTGGCGTTCGGCGGCATCCAGGTGGCGCGCGCCAAACACCATGGTGAACCCGGCCAGCACCAGCGCGACATAAAAAGCGCTGTCCTGCAGCCAGGGCACTGGCGCCTGCGGGCCGGCGCCCACAGGCGCGATCAGCAGCCCATAGCCCGCCGAAACCGCCTTGAGCTGCAGCGCGATGTAGGGAACGATGCCGACAACCACGATCAGCGTCACCAGTCCGGCCAGCAGCGGGCTCTTGCCGTAGCGGCTGCCGATGAAGTCGGCAATCGAGGTGATGCGGTAGGCCTTGGCAATGCGGATCATCTTGCGCAGCACCATCCAGCCCAGCACCATGGCCAGCGTCGGGCCGAGGTAGATCGGCAGGAACCACACCCCGCCGGACGCCGCCCGGCCGACGCTGCCGAAATAGGTCCAGGCGGTGCAGTACACGCCCAGCGACAGCGAATAGGTCCACGGGTTGGCAATGATGGAGCGCCCCTGGGCCGCCCGCCGGTCGCCGTGCCAGGCGACCCCGAACAGCAGCAGCAGGTAGGCCAGCGAGGCGCCGACCACCACGGCGGGGGACATCATGCGCCGTCGTCCTGATGGCCCTGCCCGGGACGCTCCATCAGCCAGGCCAGCGCGGCGATCAGCAGCGCCCAGAGAATGAACAGGGCCACCGGGAACAGCGGAATGCCCAGCAGCGTGGCGTTCCGGTCCCACAAGCCCAGCAATGGAAAGTTAAACAGCAGCCAGCCGCCTGCAAAAAACGCCAGCAGCCGCTGCGCAGCCAGTCCCTTGAACATTGCGCCTCCTTGGTGATGCTTCCCGAATGCTACCGAATTCATAGCTGCTTGCGCATATCCGGAAAGCGGAAACGGCATTTTTTATCTCAAACTTCGTCCTGCCGGGGCCGCCGCGGCCTGCGCGCCCGCCTCACGCCCTGAGCCGCTTGAAAAAAGCAGCCAATTGGGCAGGCCACGCGGTTCAGGCCCCCATCCGCCCCACGGGCCGGGCACCTTCCAGTCCGTCCATGCGCTGGTCGATCACGCGCCAGATGCGGCGCTTGCCCTCCTCGCCGGCGCTGCTCCAGGCGGCAATCTCGCCGCGCGTGCGAAAGCAGCCTTCGCACAGATCCGTTTCAGCATTCATGCGGCAGATGGAAATGCAGG
>JAQGMN010000124.1 GCA_028292345.1 Polaromonas sp.
GCTGCCGTGGAAGATGAACGCGGGCGTCAAGGAATTCCACCTCGTCGCCGAACCCGTGCTGCGCGAGATGGCCCCCGGCTTCACCGCCCGGCTGTGGGGCTACAACGGCCAGTCCCCCGGCCCGACGATTGAAGTCGTGGAAGGCGACCGCGTGCGCATCTTCGTCACCAACAAGTTGCCCGAGCACACCAGCGTGCACTGGCACGGCCAGCGCCTGCCCAACGGCATGGACGGCGTCTCGGGCCTGAACCAGCCAGCCATTCCGGTCGGCAAGACCTTTGTGTATGAGTTCGTGGCCCGGCGCCCCGGCACCTTCATGTACCACCCGCATGCCGACGAAATGACGCAGATGGCCATGGGCATGATGGGCTTCTGGGTCACGCACCCCAAGGCGAAACACCCGCTGATCGACGAGGTGGACCGCGATTTCGTGTTTTTGCTCAGCGCCTACGACATTGACCCCGGCACCATGACGCCCAGGATCATGACCATGCTGGAGCACAACCTGTGGACCTGGAACAGCCGCATCTTTCCGGGCATCGACACGCTCAACGTGCGGCGCGGCGACAAGGTGCGCATCCGCATCGGCAACCTGACCATGACCAACCACCCCATGCATCTGCACGGCCACGAGTTCAAGGTCACGGGCGGCGACGGCGGGCCGTGGCCGCTGGCCGCGCGCTGGCCCGAAGTCACCACCGATGTCGCCGTCGGGCAGATGCGGCAGCTTGAATTTTTGGCCGACGAGGAAGGCGACTGGGCCTTTCACTGCCACAAGAGCCACCACACGATGAACGCCATGGGCCATGCCGTGCCCACGACGATTGGCGTGGACCACCGCGGCCTGCTCACGCAACTGCAAAAAGCCATGCCCGACTACATGGTGATGGGCGAGCGCGGCATGGCCGACATGGGCGCCATGGAAATGCCCATTCCCGAGAACACCGCGCCGATGATGACCGGCACCGGTCCTTACGGCAGCCTGGAAATGGGCGGCATGTTCAGCGTGCTCAAGGTGCGCAAGGACCAAAGACCCGGCGACTACAAAAACCCGGGCTGGTTCACGCAGCCGGCCGGCACCCGCGCCTTTGAATGGACCGGCGCGCTGCCCGATCCGGCGCGCGGGCAGGCCAGCGCGGCCACGCCCGCCTCGGCAGGCCCGCAGACCGAAGTGAAAATCCGCAAACCCACGGGCCACGCGGGCCATTGATTCCCACAGCCACATACTTTCAACCGAAAGAGATACCGTGAAAAATACTCTAAAAACAATAGCAGCTTGCGCCCTGTTGGCGTGCGCAACAGCCACTTTTGCCGCAGGAAACCATGCAGGCGGGCATGCGCACGGCCCGGCCGGCGCGCCAGCCATCGGCGAAGCCGGCGTGGCCGCCAACGTCACCCGCACCGTCGAGGTGGACATGAGCGACGCGATGCGATTTACCCCCGCCACCATTCAAGCCAGGCAGGGCGAGACCATCCGCTTCGTGGTGAAGAACAGTGGCCAGCTCGGCCACGAGTTCGTCCTCGGCACCGAAAAAGACCTCAAGGCGCACTATGAAGTGATGAAGAAGAATCCGCACATGGAGCATGCGGAAGACAACATGCTCACCGTGGCGCCCGGCCAGAGCGGCGAGCTGCTGTGGCGCTTCACCCGGGCGGGAACGGTGGATTTCGCCTGCCTGCAGCCGGGCCACTATGACGCCGGCATGAAGGGCGCGGTGGCCGTGGCCGCCGCCGGCCAGCCTGCCAAACCCGCCACGGGGGCAAGCGGCGGCCTGTCCAGGGTGAACGAGGCGAGTCCTTCGGCCCCCAAAATGGACACGGCGGGCGTGGAAATGAGCAGCGGCGAGGTGAGGAAGATCGACAAGGAAGCGCAAAAGATCACCCTCAAGCACGGCCCCATCAAGAACCTGGACATGCCGGGCATGACCATGGTGTTCAAGGCCGCGGAGCCGTCCCTGCTGGACAAGGTCAAGGCCGGCGACAAGGTGAAGTTCACGGCCGAAGACCGGAGCGGCGCTATGGTGGTGACGGCGATCGAGACCGTGCAGTAACACGATGACCCAAGGAAACCCCATGAAAAGACGATTTTTGCTCCAAACCCTCGCCATATTCGCGGGCACAGCCAGCCTGGCGCCCGGCCTGATGGCGCAAACCCGGCCACAGGTCGAGGTCTGGAAAGACCCGGACTGCGGCTGCTGCAAGGACTGGGTCAGCCACCTGGAGGCCAGCGGTTTTCAGGTCACGGTCCACGACAGCGGCAACGCGCAAGCCCGTGCCCGGCTCGGCGTGCCCGACACGCTGGGTTCCTGCCACACCGCGCAGGTCGGCGGCTATGCGCTCGAAGGCCATGTCCCGGCCCGCGAGATCCAGCGGCTGCTGAAGCAGCGCCCCCGTGCCGTGGGCCTGGCCGTGCCGGGCATGCCGCTCGGCTCGCCGGGCATGGACGGGCCTGAATACCAGGGGCGCAAGCATCCGTATGACGTGCTGCTGATCCGCAAGGACGGCAGCAGCCGGGTCTACCAGAGCTACCGCACCTGAACCGCGGCCCTGCCTGCCCAGGGGGTGCGCTCAGATGCGTCGGTTGCGCAGCCGCAGGGCGTTGCCGATCACCGATACCGAGCTGAAGCTCATGGCCAGCGCGGCAATCAGGGGCGACAGCAGCCAGCCGGTCAGCGGGTACAGCACCCCGGCGGCGATCGGGATGCCCAGCGCGTTGTACAAAAAGGCGAACGCCAGGTTCTGCTTCATGTTGGCCACGGTGGCTTCGGACAAGGCGCGCGCCATCGCGATGCCGCGCAGGTCGCCCTTGACCAGCGTGACCTGCGCGCTGTTCATGGCCACGTCGGTGCCGGTCCCCATGGCCACGCCGACATCGGCCCGGGCCAGCGCCGGCGCGTCGTTGATGCCGTCGCCGGCCATTGCCACCACCCGGCCTTCCTGTTGCAGCCGCTCGACCAGCCAGAGCTTGTCGGCCGGCTTGACCTCGCCATGCACCTCGTCAAGCCCCAAGCGCCTGCCCACGGCCCGGGCCGTGCTCAAGCCGTCGCCGGTCGCCATCACGATGCGCAGCCCGGCCGCTTTCAGGGCGGCCAGCGCCTCGGGCGTGCTGGCCTTGACCGGGTCGGACACGGCCAGCAGGCCCATCAGCTGCCCATCGGCCGCCAGGTGCATCACGCTGGCGCCTTCTGCCCGCAGGGCTTCGGCCTGCGGCACCAGGGCCGCGACCGACACGCCGATCTGCTGCATCAGCGTGGTGTTGCCCAGCGCCAGCTGGCGCCCGGCCACGGTTCCGCGCACGCCAATGCCCGAGCCGGACTCGAAGTTCCCGGGCTTGGCGAGCAGCATGCCGCGCTCGCGCGCGGCGCGCACGATGGTCTCGGCCAGCGGATGCTCGCTGCCCTGGTCCAGGCTGGCGGCCAGGCGCAGCAGTTCGTCGGCGTCGACGCCGGGCGCGGGCACGGCGCGCTCGAACGCAGGGCGGCCCTCGGTCAGCGTGCCGGTCTTGTCGATGATGAGGGTGTCGATCCTGCGCAGGTTCTCGATGGCCGCCGCATCGCGGAACAGCACGCCCTGCGTGGCGCCGCGGCCGGTGGCGACCATGATCGACATCGGCGTGGCCAGGCCCAGCGCGCACGGGCAGGCAATGATCAGCACCGCTACCCCGTTGATCAGGCCGAACACCCAGCGCGGCTCGGGGCCGAACAGGCCCCAGCCGAAGAAGGTCAGCACGGCAATGCCGACCACCG
>JAQGMN010000245.1 GCA_028292345.1 Polaromonas sp.
CGGCCCCCTCGGGGGGCAGCGACCACACGCAGTGGGGAGCGTGGGGGCTACCCTCCCCACCAGCAGGGGCCGCGGGACTGGCTTTGCCAGACCGCAGGCGCAGCGGCCCCCTCGGGGGGCAGCGCAGTACGCGAAGCGACAAGCGTGGGGGCTTCTTAAACCCGCCGCGCCAGCTCGGCGGCCATGCCGACATAGCTGGCGGGCGTCATCGCCAGCAGGCGGTCTTTTTCAACCTCGGGAATGTCCAGCGAGCGGATCAGCCCATGCAGGTCTTCCGGCCTGACGGTCTTGCCGCGCGTGACTTCCTTGAGCTTTTCGTAGGCGCCGGCCACCGCATAGCGGCGCATCACCGTCTGGATCGGCTCGGCCAGCACTTCCCAGGCGTTGTCGAGGTCGGCGGCCAGGTTTTCCTCGTTGAGCTCGAGCTTGTTCAGGCCGATGCACAGCGAGTTGTAGGCCAGCACGGCATAACCCAGCGCCACGCCCATGTTGCGCAGCACGGTCGAGTCGGTCAGGTCGCGCTGCCAGCGGCTGACGGGCAGCTTCTCGCTCATGTGGCGCAGCAGCGCATTGGCCAGGCCCAGGTTGCCCTCGGCATTTTCAAAGTCGATCGGGTTGACCTTGTGCGGCATGGTCGAGGAGCCGATTTCGCCTTCCTTCAGGCGCTGCTTGAAGTAGCCGACGCTGACATAGCCCCAGATGTCGCGCGCCAGGTCGATCAGGATGGTGTTGGTGCGCGCCACGGCGTCGAACAGCTCGGCCATGTAGTCGTGCGGCTCGATCTGGATGCTGTAGGGCTGGAAGGCGAGGCCCAGGCCCAGCGGCTCGGGCGTTTCGATCACATGGCGGCTGAAGGCTTCCCAGTCGAAGTCGGGCCAGGCGGCCAGGTGCGCGTTGTAGTTGCCCACGGCGCCGTTCATCTTGGCCATCAGCTTGATGCCGGCGATGGTCTCGCGCGTCTTGGCCAGGCGCACCACGACATTGGCCAGTTCCTTGCCGACGGTGGTCGGGCTGGCGGTCTGGCCGTGGGTGCGGCTGAGCATCGGCACGCCGGCATGCGCATGCGCCATCTGGCGCAGCTTGTCGATGACCTTGTCCAGCGCCGGCAGCACGACCTGCTCGCGGCTGCTCTTGAGCTGCAGCGCCTGGCTGGTGTTGTTGATGTCCTCGCTGGTGCAGGCGAAATGCACGAATTCGCTGGCGGCCTGCAGCTCGGGCCGGGCCTCGAACTTGGACTTGATCCAGTATTCGACCGCTTTCACATCGTGGTTGGTGGTTTTTTCAATCGCCTTGATGGCCAGCGCGTCGGCTTCGCTGAAGTTCTTCACCAGGCCGAGCAGGTAGGTGCGCGCGCCAGGGCTCAGGGGCTTGAATTCGGCGAACTTGGCGTCGGAGAGGGCGATGAACCAGGCAATTTCCACCTGGACCCGGCGGTGCATATAGCCTTGCTCGGACATCAGGGGACGCAGGGTGGCAAGTTTGGCGACGTATCGGCCGTCCAGCGGCGACAGGGCGTTGATGGGTGAAAAGCTCATAAGGCGATTGTAGGCCGCACCGGTGAAAATACCGGCCGATGCTGCATTGCAGCAGAATTTCACCCCAGGCTGCCGCTGTCATTCAGGCCGCGCCCTGACTCGATAGAATGGTCCCATACACCGGCCACGACAAGAATACAGCCCCATCATGAAACTCATCGGATCCGTCACCAGTCCCTATGTCCGCAAGGTGCGCATCGTCATGGCCGAGAAAAAGCTCGACTACCAGTTCGTGCTGGAAGACGTCTGGGCGGAAACCACCGCCATGAGCCTGTCCAATCCGCTGGGCAAGGTGCCGTGCCTGGTGATGGAGGCGGGCGAGGCGATTTTCGACTCGCGCGTGATCGTCGAATACCTCGACACGCTGTCGCCGGTGGGCAAGCTGATTCCCGCGCAAGGCCGGGAGCGCGCCGAAGTCAAGACCTGGGAGGCGCTGGCCGACGGCGTGATGGATGCGGCGCTGCTGGCCCGGCTGGAAGCCACCTGGTCCGGCCGCACCGCCGAGCAGCGCTGCGACGCCTGGATCGCGCGGCAGATGGGCAAGATCGACACCGCGCTGCACGCCATGAGCAAGGGCCTGGGCGAAAAAGCCTACTGCAGCGGCGTGCATTTCAGCCTGTCGGATGTGGCGGTCGGGTCGGCCCTGGGTTACCTGGACTTTCGTTTTCCCGAGGTGCAGTGGCGCGACACCCATCCCCAGCTCGCCAGGCTGCATGACAAATTGGCCCTGCGGCCGAGTTTCGTGGAAACGCAGGCCGGCTGACTTTTTCCTTTACTTACTGCCGCGCGCGGTTTTTCAGCCAGCGCATCAGCCGCCCGACCAGCGGCAGCTTTTCATACAGTTCCTCGGCCGCGTCCCAGTAGTCGCGGTGAAACGCCAGCAGCCCCGCCGGGTTGAACTTCAGGTGCGAGCCCCCGCGCACCGTCTGCAGCGCCCGGGTGTCGAAGCGGCTGAAATGGAATTGAAAATCCCAGGTCAGAAAACACTCCGCGCCATCGACGATGCAGCCGGTCACCACGAAGCGCGGCTGCGCCAGCGATGCGTACATGTGCTCGAACACCTGCCGGATGGCGGGCACGCCGCGCACCTCGTTGAACGGGTCCTTGAAATACGCCCCGGGCGCGTACAGCGCATCCAGCCGGTCCAGGCTGGCCGGCGTGAGGCTCTCGAAAAAATCGACGACGCGCGCGGCGGCCTCGCGCATCGGTGGGGCTGGTTCAAGTTGTGGATTGGGCGTCATGGCATGGCGCCTCACAGCGAGGTGATCTTGCGAACGGCCGCGAAACGCGCTCCGTAGGGCA
>JAQGMN010000280.1 GCA_028292345.1 Polaromonas sp.
AGCTGGTTGATCTGCACCTTGCTGCCGTTGGCCGATGCGCCCGCGCCGCCCACCACCATGTTGCCCTGCGCCAGCGCATAGACCTGGCCGTCGGCGCCCTTGAGCGGCGTCATGAGCAAGGTGCCGCCGCGCAGGCTCTTGGCATTGCCCAGCGACGACACGGTGATGTCGATGTTCTGGCCGGGCCGCGCAAACGGCGGCAGCGTGGCCGTGACCATCACGGCCGCGACGTTTTTCAGCTGCATGTTGGTGCCCGCCGGCACGGTGATGCCGAGCTGGCCGAGCATGTTGTTCAGGCTCTGCGTGGTGAACGGCGTCTGCATCGTCTGGTCGCCGCTGCCATCGAGGCCGACCATGAGGCCGTAGCCGATCAGCGGGTTGTCGCGCACGCCCTGGATGCTGGCCAGGTCTTTCAATCGCTCGCCCCTGGACGGCAGCGCAATCGCCAGGCAGGCCAGCAGGCACAGTTTCATGCCAAGCCTGAGCGCGGCGCGCAGCTTGCGGCCACGTGGCGCGGAGGGAATCGGGGAAGTTTGCATGGTCAGAACGGCAGGACGTTGAGGAAGGCGCGCTGCAGCCAGCCCATGGTCTGCGCCTCGTCGATGTAGCCCTTGGCGCTGTATTCGATGCGCGCGTCGGCCACCAGCGTCGAGGGCACGGTGTTGTTGGCGCTGACGGTGCGCGGATTGACCACGCCCGAAAAGCGGATGAATTCGGTGCCCTGGTTGATCAGCATCTGCTTTTCGCCGCTGACCAGCAGGTTGCCGTTGAGCAGCACCTCCACCACCGTGACGGTGATCACGCCGTTGAAGGTGTTCTTGGAATTGGCACCGCCCTTGGCGCTCATGGTGTTCTTGCCGCTGGCGTCGGCATCCAGGTCGCTGCCGATCAGGCCCCTGATCAGGGTGGGAACCACGTTGAGCAGCGCGCTGGCGCTGCCGCTGCGGCTGGCTTCTGCGCCCGAGTTCTTGCTGGCGTTGATGTTTTCGCTCACCACGATGGTCAGGATGTCGCCGATGTGCCGTGGCCGCCGGTCCTCAAACAGGGCCTGGGTGCCAAAGCCGGTGCGGTAGATCGATCCGTTCGCCGGCCCGGTGGGGCGCACCTGCAGGTCGGCTCTAGCGCTCATGGGCTGCTGCACCAGCGGCTCGCGCGGCAGTTGCGCGCAGCCGCCGAGCAGCAGGCCGGCGGCCCCCAGCAGGCAGCCGATGAAACGGTGAATGTTCGGCATGACCGGCTTTACAGCTGCGACAGGCGGGCCAGCATCTCGTCGGATGTCTTGACCGCCTTGCTGTTGATCTCATAGGCGCGCTGCGTCTGGATCATGTTGACGAGTTCCTCGACCACGTTGACGTTGGACGATTCGACATAGCCCTGGGCCAGCGTGCCCGCGCCGTTCTGGCCGGGCGCGGTCTGGTTGGCGCCGCCCGACGCATCGGTTTCGACATACAGGTTTTCGCCGCTGCTCTGCAGGCCGGTGGCGTTGAGGAAGGTCGCCAGCTGGATCTGGCCGATCTGCACGCTCGCGGCGCTGCCGGCCTGAACCACCGACACCGTGCCGTCGCGGCCTACCGTCATGCTGGTGGCGTTGGGCGGCAGCGTGATGGCCGGCTGCACCGGATAGCCGCTGGCGGTCACGAGCTGGCCGTTCTGGTCGGTCTGGAAGGAGCCGTCGCGGGTGTAGGCGGCCGTGCCATCGGGCATCAGGACCTGGAAAAATCCGTCGCCGTTGATCATCACGTCCTTCTGGTTTTCGGTCTTGGTCGAATTGCCCTGGGTGTGGATGCGCTCGGTGGCAACCACGCGCACGCCGGTGCCCAGTTGCAGGCCCGACGGCATGCGCGTCTGGTCGGACGTCTGCCCGCCGCTCTGGCGCAGGTTCTGGTACATCAGGTCCTCGAACACGGCGCGGCTGCGCTTGAAACCGGTGGTGCCGACGTTGGCCAGGTTGTTGGCCACGACGTCGAGCTGGGTCTGCTGGGCGTCCAGGCCGGTCTTGGCAATCGAAAGGGAGCGAATCATGGGGAATCCTGTGTGCAGGCCTGGGCCAGAAGGTTGTCAGTAAAAAGTGGAAATGGCCATCGGCCTAGCTGTTGGACAGCAGCTTGTTGGCCTGCTGGTCGCAGCTCTCGGCGGTCTGCAGCGTCTTCATCTGCATTTCAAAGCGGCGGGCGTTGGCAATCATGTCCACCATGACCTCGACCGGGTTGACGTTGCTGCCTTCGAGCGCGCCCGTCAGCAGGCGCACGGCGGGGTCGGCCTCGGCCGGCGCCACGCCGGCCCGCATGCGGAACAGCCCGTCGTCGCCGCGCACCAGATCGGCCGCAGGCGGGTTGACCAGCTTCAGGCGCCCGACTTCGGCCGCGCCCGTCGCCGCCCCGCCCGGGCCCAGCGCGCTGACCATGCCGCCCTCGGTGATCATCAAGGCCGCGCCCGGCGGCACCACCAGCGGACCGGTCCCGCCGGAAACCGGCCGTGCGTCCAGGGTCGTCAACTGGCCTTCGGCGCTGACCTGCAGGCTGCCGGCGCGCGTGTAGGCTTCGCTGCCGTCAGGCATCTGCACCGCGAGCCAGCCGTCGCCGCGCACCGCCACATCCAGCGCGCGGCCGGTCTGCGTCATCGGCCCGCTGCGCATGTCCGCGCCGGGCGTCGAGGCGACCACCATGGCGCGCGTGGCCGCTTCGGGGCCGACCACCGGCACGGCGCGAAAGTTGTTGATCTGGGCGCGAAAGCCCGGCGTCGAGACATTGGCCATGTTGTTGGCCACCGAAGCCTGCTGCTCCATCGCCTGCTTGGCGCCGCTCATGCCCACGTAGATCATCCGGTCCATGGTGTTTACCTTGTGCTGCTTGGGCTATCAGCGCAGGTTGACCAGCGTCTGGAGCACCTGGTCCTGCGTCTTGACCGTCTGGGCATTGGCCTGGTAGGTGCGCTGGGCAATGATCAGGTTGACCAGCTCGGCGGTCAGGTCGACGTTGGATGCCTCCACCGCGCCCGAGGTCAGCGCGCCCAGCTTGGTACCGCTGCCCGGCGAACCGGTCAGCGGCCCGCCCGACGCAGCCGTTTCCGTCCACAGATTGCCGCCCAGCGACTTCAGCCCGTTCGGATTGATGAAGGACGACAGCACGACCTTGCCCAGCGACTGGGTCTGCTCGTTGGAATATTTTCCGGTGATGGTTCCATTTTGCTCAATCGCAAACGAGCTCAGCACGCCCGAGGTGTAGCCGTCCTGGGTCAGCTTGTTGACTTCGTTGGCATTGCCGAACTGGGTGGTGCCGGTCACGTCGACCGTCAGCGCCATGGGGCTCGTCGAACCGTTTTTAAAATCAAGTCCAGCCACCTGGATTGTCTGGACCGCCGGATTCATCGCGCCCCTGTCGTCAAAAGTCAAGGTCGCAATGGCCCCCCCTCCTTTGACCACGGCACCATCGGCAGCCGCATAGACATTCCAGGTGTTTTCGGCCACGGGCGGCGCAGCTGCGGCATCCACCTGGGCCTTGACAAAAAACGTCGCCAGTTCGTGGGAGTTGCCCAGCGAGTCGTATACCGTGACCGCATTCGCATAGTTGTAGGTAGCCGAGCTGGTCGGGTCGAAAGGCGTGGCGGTCGGTGTCACGCTGCGCGAATCGAGGTTGAACTGGGCGGCGACCTTCTCGGTCGATTTCGGCGCCATCGCCGCCGTCGGCAATTGCAGCGGGGTCGGGCTGGCGCCGGCCGTCGCGCCGTTGGCGCCGACCGGATAACCCGTCAGTTGATAACCGCCGGAATTGACGATGAAACCGTTCTTGTCCATGTTGAACTGCCCGTTGCGCGAGTAGGCAATCTCGCCCCCGGGACTCGCCAGGCGAAAGAGTCCGTCGCCGTTGGTGATCGCCACGTCCAGCGCCCGGGAACTGGTCTGCACCGCGCCGGACGAGAAGTTCTGCGAAACACCGGCCACCTCGGAGCCCAGTCCGACGCGTGAGCCTGCATAGACATCCGAGAACTGGACGCTGCCGGATTTGAAGCCGATGGTTCCCGAATTGGCAATGTTGTTGCCGATGACATCGAGATTGCTGGCCGAGGCATTCAGCCCGCTGACACCTTGTGCGAAACCCATGGTATTTCCTTGTTTTAAATTGGTTGCAGGAGAAAAACTTGCATAGCCGGACGGCTCAGAGAATCAGGCGCACATCGGCCAGCGCCGCCTTGGCGCCCGACGCCAGTTCCAGCGCAACGCCAGCGGGGCCTTGCGACACGCTGGCAACGCCTGCATAGGTCAGCGCGGTGGCCTCCACCTTGGTTTCGCCGGTGGCGGCCGCCACGTTGACGCGGTAGGAACCTTCGACCAGCGCGGCGCCCGCATCGTCCAGGCCATTCCAGGACAGGGTCTTGACGCCTTGCGGCAGCGCGCCCAGGTCGAAACTGCGGACGGTGTCGCCGGCTGCATTGGTGATGCTCACCTTGACCGAGTCGGCACCCTGCGGCATGTCGACCGCGAAAGGCGTTTGAGCGCCTTTTTTCAGCGCCAGTTCGGCGCCGGGCACCAGCACGGTTCGGCCGATCAGCGAGGCCGATTGCAGCACCTGGCTGGCGCCGCTTTGCGCCAGCATGGCGGCAAAGGCGCTGTTGAGTTTTTCAATGCCGCTGACCGTGCTCATCTGCGCCAGTTGCGAGGTCAGCTGGGCGTTGTCCAGCGGGTTGAGCGGGTCCTGGTTGTTCAGCTGCGTGACCAGCAGCTTGAGGAAGCGCTGCTCGCTGTCGCTGCCCGAGCCGGCGGAGACCGCCGAGGCGCCCAGCGCGGTGCTGGCGCTGGTGGCTGCATGGATGGAATCGAGGGACATGGCGACTTTTCCTGGGAACTGAAATGGGGGAAGGTGAAAGGCGGCGGCGAGGTTTACTGGCCGATGGTCAGTGTCTTGAGCATCATGGTTTTGGCGGTGTTGAGCACCTCGACATTGGCCTGGTAGGAGCGCGACGCCGAGATCATGTTGACCATCTCCTCGACCACGTTGACATTGGGCATGGCGACATAGCCGTCGGCATTGGCCAGCGGATTTTTCGGGTCGTGCTGCATGCGCAGCGGCGACGGGTCTTCGACCACGCGGGCCACGCGCACGCCGCCGATGCCCTGGCCGCTGGCGGGCGCCATCTCGAAGACCACCTGTTTCGCGCGGTAGGGCTGGCCGTCCGGGCCGGAAATGCTGTCGGCATTGGCCAGGTTGCTGGCGGTGGTGTTCATGCGCTGGGATTGCGCGGCCATGGCCGAGCCGGCAATCTGGAAAATACCGACGGAGCTGTTGGAATAAGGCATTCGGCGCTTCGCTTCTTTACGACTGGACCGCTGACAGCAGCGACTTGATCTTGGAGGTCAGCACCGTCATGTTGGCTTCATAGCGCATGGCGTTGTCGGCGAAGCTGACGCGCTCGGCGTCCATCTCGACCGTGTTGCCATCGATGCTGGACTGGGTGGGCATGCGGTAGAGCAGATCCGCATCGCCGCCGCCCAGCGACTCGCCGGCGATATGGCGCGTCGACGTGGTGGCCATCGAGGTCGATGTGGACTGCCGGCCGCGCTCGACCGCGTGCGACAAGGCGCTGCTGAATTCAAAGTCGCGCGCCTTGTAGTTGGGCGTGTCGGCATGGGCAATGTTGGCCGACAGGACTTCCTGCCGCCGCGCCCGCAGGTTGAGCGCCTCCTGGTGAAAGCGCAGCGCCGAGTCCAATTTGTCGATCATTTCTTTTCCATCCATCAAGTGATTTGCCGGGCCTTGCGGACGCCTGGATTGAAAATAATTGTAAGAAAGCCGACATGAATGCAATCAGCTGAACAGATGGGTTTTCGAGGCCCAGTTCATCCTTCCCGGGGTTGCCCGGCGCGGTCCGGGGCAGCGCGGCCCGTACCGCGTAACGCCTTCAATCCACTGAACAAAGTCGGGTTTTCAAAGCAGTTCAAGCCGTTGGAAAAGCCGCCCTTTTTTAAAATGAAACCTTGCGCACCTGCTTCGCCGGTGCATGCAAGGCGGCGCCTGATGCCGCCAAAGCCGTTGATGTTGAAAAGGAATTCATGAACAAGCCGATCCGCCAGGCGCTGCAGGGAGCGTTCGCTGGCGCCCGTGCCGTGCTGCTGGCGCTGGCCGTGCAAGCTGGCGCGCACGGCGCCGCGCCAGTGCCGCTGACGGGCTACGCGCGCCCGGTGATCGAGCAGTTCCTGGCCAGCCAGACGGCCGGGCTGCCCGGCAAGGCGCAGATCAGCATCGACGCGCCGCTGTCTGGCAACCTGCCGCCGTGCGACGCGCTCGAAGCATTCCTGCCCGGTGGCGCGCCCTTGCGCGGACGTGTTTCCGTCGGCGTGCGCTGCAATGCAGATCCGCGCTGGACCCGCTATGTGCAGGCGCGCATTGCCGTGATGGGCACTTACCATGCGGCGGCGCGGCAGATCGAGGCCGGGCAGGCCCTGTCGGCTGCGGACACGGTCGCTCGTGAGGGAGACCTGGCGGCTTTGCCCGCCAGCGTGGTGGTTGACGCCAGCCAGCTGGCGGGCCAGGTGGCGCTCAACCGGATCGCCGTGGGCGCGCCGGTGCGGCGCGATCAGCTGCGCGGTGTGCCGCTGGTGCAGCAGGGACAGACGCTGAAGGTGTTGTCCCGGGGGCCGGGCTTTGTGGTGAGTACCGAAGGCAAGGCCATGGCCTCCGCCGCCGCCGGCGCGCGGGTCCAGGTCAGGATGCAGGGCGGGCAACTGGTCACCGGCATGCTGGGTGCCGACGGCGTTGTCGAGCGCGTCAACTGATGCCATGAAAAAGTCCGACAAGAAATTTTTCATCAAGCCGCCTCAAGTTTCCGGGCAGACTGCCGTTATGCCGGTAAGTGCCTGAGGAAAACATCATGAAAATCAATCAAAACGTCACCTTCATAAAAACCGGGGCGCCTGCGCCGGCCGTGGCATCGGGCAAAGGCAGCGCCGTTGCCGGCGCCTCCGCCGCCCAGGCGCCCGCTGCCGCCAGCCAGGCCAGGCTGCCCTCGACCACCGGCGACTTCGATGCCGCGCGCGTTGCCGAAATCCGCGAAAGCATCCGTGCCGGCCGCTACCAGGTCGACACCGCCAAAATTGCCGATGGCCTGATCTCCAGCGTGCGCGACCTGTTGGGAAAGAACTCTTCATGACCACTTCACTGCTGCAACGCCTGACGCTCGAACAGGCCGCGGTTGACGAATTCCTTGTCCTGCTGAACCAGGAAGCCGACGCCATGACGCAGGGCCGCTTCATGGAACTGCCGCACCTGGCCGAGCACAAGTCGAAGCTGGCCGACCGGATCGCCATCTTGCGTCGCCACCGGGAAAACGAGCAGATGACGCTGGGCTTCGGAGCGGACCGCAGCGGCGCCGAGGCGGCCACGGCCGCCGGCGGGCCCGTGCTGCAAACAGCCTGGAGCCAATTGCAGGCGAGTGCGGCCCAGGCGCACGAGCGCAACCATGCCAACGGCGTCATGATCCACACCCATCTTGACTTCACCCGCCAGGCGATCAATTTCCTGAAGTCAGCCGGCAGGCCGCTGTACGGGCCGGACGGCTCGCATTCCAGCGGAACGGCGAGCGGCAACCGCCTGGCCATGGGCTGAAGCGGTTTGAACCCGTTTGAGCGGGTACTGCCCGTTTTCCGAGGCCCTCTTGGCCATCATGTCCTTGCAGGGCTGGCCAGCTGTTGTTTATTGCCTTTGGCTTGGCGGCTTCTTCTGTGGTTTGAGGGGTGAGCGCCTTCCCGGCGGGGGGTAACTTTCTTTTCGGGCAAAAAAGAAAGTTACCCCCCGCCGGGAAGGCGCTCCGGACATGAAAACCACAGAAGAACCCGCCCACAGCCAAAGAACAAGAACAAGAACAAGAGTCAGCAACCGCGCGCATCGCCAAGCAAGGCCAACAACCAAAGACCAACAAAGCGGTGCCTAACAGGATAGCTATGAGATAAATAGCTGCTTGCGCACGTCCCTGTTGCGCAAACAGGCTGTTTCATCACTCAACCCGGAAAATTCCCGTCGGCTTGAAGCCCAGGTCGGCCGATTTGCCTTTTCGGGCGCGCACGGTGCGCGCATTGTTCAGGCTGCGGATTTCCAGCGTCTCCTCGCGCGGCTTGTTGCCCCGGCCGATGCCGTCGATGCGCACGCTGCGGGTGTAGGCGGCCGCGCCGGCGAGCGCGTCCGTGCCTTCCAAATCGATCAGCATCAGGCCGCGCCCGCCTTTTTCCATCTGCTTGATCTCGGCGATGTCGAAGGTCAGGATGCGCTGGCCGGTCGAGGCGCAGGCCACGTGCGTGGCGGGCGGCAACGGCTGGCTGCCCGACGTGCCCTTGACATGCGACGGACGGCAGATCGTCTCGCCCTCGCCCAGACCGATGAAGGCCTTGCCGCTCTTGTTGCGCGAAATCATGTTTTCCACCGTCGCCAGAAAGCCGTAGCCGCCCGAACTCGACAGCAGCAGCATGGCCGAGGTGGGGCCGGCAAAGTAGTGCAGCAGTTGCGTGCCCGATTCGAGTTCGATCAGCGTCGTGACCGGCTGGCCATCGCCGCGCGCGCCGGGCAGCATCGCCACCGGCACCGAATACAGGCGGCCGTTGCTGCCGAAGGCCAGCAGCGTATCGACCGTGCGGCATTCGAAGGTGGCATACAGTTCATCACCCGCCTTGAAGGCAAAGCTGCCAGGTGCATGGCCGTGGCCGCCGCGCGCGCGCACCCAGCCCTTGCTGCTGACCACCACGGTGACCGGCTCGTCGAGAACCTTGACTTCGAGCACCGATTTTTTCTCGGCCTGGATCAGGGTGCGGCGCGGGTCGGCAAACTGCTTCGCATCCGCTTCGATTTCCTTGACCATCAGCCGGCGCAGCGCCGACGGGTTGCCCAGGATGTCTTCCAGCTTGCTTTTTTCATCGCGCAGGCTTTTGAGTTCCTGCTCGATCTTGATGGCCTCCAGCCGGGCCAACTGGCGCAGGCGGATTTCCAGGATGTCCTCGGCCTGCCGGTCGCTCAGGGCGAAACGCTCGATCAGCGCCGCTTTCGGCTCGTCCGACTGGCGGATGATGGCGATCACCTCGTCGATATTGAGCAGCACGGTCTGCCGCCCTTCGAGGATGTGGATGCGCGCCAGCACCTTGTCGAGCCGGTGCTGCGAACGCTTTTCAATCGTCGTCTGGCGAAAGGCGATCCACTCGGTGAGCATCTGGCGCAGCGACTTTTGCGTCGGCCGGCCGTCCAGGCCGATCATGGTCATGTTGATCGGCGAGGAGCTTTCCAGGCTGGTGTGCGCTAAAAGCGTGTTGATCAGTTCGGCCTGGGAAGTCCGGCTGGTCTTGGGCTCGAATACCAGGCGCACGGCGGCGTCCTTGCTCGATTCGTCGCGCACCACGTCGAGCACCGCCAGCAGCGACTGCTTGAGCTGCACCTGGTCCAGGCTGAGCGCCTTCTTGCCGAGCTTGATCTTGGGGTTGGTGATTTCCTCGATTTCCTCCAGCACGCGCTGGGTGCTGACGCCGGGCGGGAGTTCCTGCACGACGAGCTGCCACTGGCCGCGCGCCAGTTCCTCGATCTTCCAGCGGGCGCGCACTTTCAGCGAGCCGCGTCCGGTGCGGTAGGCGGCGGCAATCTCGGCGCCGCTGGAGATGATCTGGCCGCCGCC
>JAQGMN010000281.1 GCA_028292345.1 Polaromonas sp.
TGGCCCCCAATGCTGGGTACGATGGCACCGAGTGCTTCGATATTGCAACCCGCCGGCCTTCGACGCTTGTGTGAAGGATGCTTGAACAAGCCTTGCGGCAGCCGGCCAACCTTCCAAGGAACCTTCATGACATCCGGAAAAATCCTCGTTGCCCAGGGCGGCGGCCCGACGGCCGTCATCAACCAGTCGCTGGTGGGCGTGGCGCTGGAGGCGCGGCGCTTCAACCAGGTCACCCGCATCTACGGCGCCCGCCACGGCGTGCGCGGCATCGTCAACGAGGACTTCGTGGACCTGACGCAGGAAACCAGCCACAACCTCGAACTGGTGGCCGGCACGCCGTCGTCGGCGCTGGGCTCGACGCGCGACAAGCCCGACGTGCGCTATTGCCAGGAAATCTTCAAGGTGCTGCAGGCGCACCGGATCGAGCACTTTTTCTACATCGGCGGCAACGACTCGTCGGACACGGTGCGCATCGTCAGCCTGGAGGCGCAAAAGGCCGGCTATCCGCTGCGCTCCATCCACATTCCCAAGACCATCGACAACGACCTGGTGGGCAACGACCACACGCCGGGCTTTCCGTCGGCCGCGCGCTTCGTGGCGCAGGCCTTTGCCGGCGCCAACCTGGACAATGCCGCCCTGCCCGGCGTGTACGTGGGCGTGGTGATGGGCCGCCATGCCGGATTCCTGACGGCGGCATCAAGCCTGGGCAAGAAGTTTCCCGACGACGGCCCGCACCTGATCTACCTGCCCGAGCGCACCTTCGTGCTGGAGGATTTCCTGGCCGACGTGAAGGCCGCCTACGAGCGCTTCGGGCGCTGCGTGATCGCCGTGTCCGAAGGCATCCACGATGCCTCGGGCGCGCCGATCGCCAGCCTGCTGGCCAAGGACATGGAGATTGATGCCCACGGCAACGTGCAGCTGTCGGGCAACGGCGCGCTGGCCGACCTGCTGTGCGAGGAGATCAAGGCCAGGCTCGGCATCAAGCGGGTGCGCGGCGACACCTTCGGCTACCTGCAGCGCTCCTTCATCGGCTGCGTGTCCGACGTGGACCAGCGCGAAGCCAGAGAGGTCGGCGAAAAGGCCGTTCAGTTCGCCATGTGGGGCGCGCAGGACGGCTCGGTCGCCATCAAGCGCACCGGCTTTTATTCGGTCGATTACGAGCTGCTGCCGCTTGAGGCCGTGGCCGGCAAGACGCGGGTGATGGAGGACGAATTCATCGCCTCCAGCGGCACCGACGTGACCGACGCCTTCAGGATGTACCTGCGCCCGCTCTTGGGCTCGGGCATGCCCGACGCGTTCAGGCTGCGCCACCATCCGGTCGCCAAGGTGCTGAACCCCGGCCGCTGAAGCAGTTTCCTGCGCGGCGGCGGCGGCTGCAAACTTCTTGCGCGTATTCCATAATCCGCTGATGCGACTACTCCACACCATGCTCCGCGTTGGCAACCTTCAGCGCTCCATCGATTTCTACACCCAGGTTTTGGGCATGCAGCTGCTGCGCCAGTCGGAAAACCCGGACTACAAATACAGCCTGGCCTTCGTTGGCTACGAGGGCAACCCAGCGCAGGCCGAGATCGAGCTGACCTACAACTGGGGAACGGAAAACTACGAGATGGGCACGGCCTATGGCCACATCGCGCTGGGCGTGCCGGACGCCTACGCCGCCTGCGAAAAGATCAAGGCCGCCGGCGGTAACGTCACCCGCGAAGCCGGGCCGGTAAAGGGCGGCAGCACGGTGATCGCCTTCGTGACCGACCCGGACGGCTACAAGATCGAGCTGATCCAGCGGCCGAATGAGGCGGGCGGCGCGGGCCTGCGCTGACCCGGCTTCAACGCTTGCTATTTTTTAGATAGCTGCTTGCGCATATACAGTGCGCGCAAACGGCATATTTCATTAAAAATCCGGGACGTTTCCCGGATTTTTCGCTTCAGGCGTTTTTGCGCACCAGTTCGCAAGCCTGGGCGGCCAGCGCCGTCACCTGCGCCCAGTCGCCGCGCGCCACCGCATCAAGCGGCGTCAGCCAGGAGCCGCCGACGCAGACCACATTGGGCAGCGCCAGGAACTCGGCCGCGTTCGCCATGGTGATGCCGCCGGTCGGGCAGAACCTCACATCGCCAAACGGCCCGCCCCAGGCCTTGAGCATGGCGCTGCCGCCGGCCTGCAGCGCCGGGAAGAACTTCAGTTCGCTCAAACCGTCTTCCTGCGCCATCATGATCTCGCTGCCGGTGGCCACGCCGGGCAGCAGCGGCAGGCCGGCATCGCGGCAGGCCTGGCCGACCGCATGGGTGTAGCCGGGACTGACGACAAAGCGCGCGCCGGCCATGGCGCAGGCCTGGGCGTCGGCGGCGCTGCGCACCGTCCCGGCGCCGACCACGGCCTCGGGCACGTCGCGGGCAATCGCCTCGATGCAGGCCAGCGCCTGCGGCGTGCGCAGGGTGACTTCGAGCATGCGGATGCCCCCCAGCACCAGGGCGCGGGCCAGCAGCACGGCCTGGCCCGCATCGTTCAGCACGATGACCGGAATCACGGGCGCGTCCCGCATGACCTGCAAGGCGCTCAGTTTGGCAGTGATGTCCATCGTTACATCCATGACATGGCTCCTTCTTCTGCTGTCAATGCCCTGGCACGCATGCCCGAAAACAAACCCCGGCCCATGCCGACGCCGTTTTGCCGGCGCAACGCCTCGGGCATCGCGCTGACCGGCCGCGCATCCCACGCGATGTCGGGCACCAGCACCTGCAGCTCACCCGTGAGCGCATCGACGCGGATCACGTCGCCGTCCATCACCTTCGCCAGCGGGCCACCGGCCGCCGCTTCGGGCGACACATGGATCGCCGCCGGCACCTTGCCCGACGCGCCGCTCATGCGGCCGTCGGTCACCAGCGCCACCCTGAAGCCCTTGCCCTGCAGCACCGCCAGCGGCGGCGTGAGCTTGTGCAACTCGGGCATGCCGTTGGCCTGCGGCCCCTGCCAGCGCACCACGCAGACCACGTCGCGCTCCAGCTCGCCGGCGCTGAAGGCCTGCTGCAAGGCCTCCTGCGAATCGAACACCCGTGCCGGCGCCTCGATCACATGCCGGTCATCGGGCACCGCCGACACCTTGATCACGCTGCGGCCCAGGTTGCCCGTCAGCAGCTTGAGCCCGCCGGTGGCGCTGAATGGCCGGTCCGCAGGGCGGATGATGGACTCGTCCTTCGAATCGCCCACGTCCCGCCACACCAGCGCCGCGCCGTCCAGTTCGGGAATGCGGGCGTATTCGCGGATGCCGCCCTCTCGCACCGTCAGCACGTCCTCATGCATGAAACCGGCGTCCAGCAGTTCGTGAATCACCAGCCCCGGCCCGCCGGCGGCCTGGAAGCCGTTGACGTCGGCGCTGCCGTTCGGATAGACATGCGTCAGGAGCGGCACGACATCGGACAGCGCCGAGAAGTCGTTCCAGTCGATCACGATGCCGGCCGCCTGCGCCACCGCCACCCAGTGGATCAGGTGGTTGGTCGAGCCGCCGGTGGCCAGCAGCGCGACCATGGCGTTGACGATGGCGCGTTCATCGACCACCTGGCCGATGGGCGCATAGCGTCTGGGCTTGGTGATGCCGAGCACGGTGCGCGCCGCCTCGCGCGTGAGTTCGTCGCGTAGCGAGTCGCCAGGCTGCACGAAGGCGGTGCCGGGCACATGCAGCCCCATGGCCTCCATCAGCATCTGGTTGCTGTTGGCCGTGCCGTAGAAGGTGCAGGTGCCGGGGCTGTGGTAGGACTTGAGTTCGCCCTCCAGCAGCGCATCGCGCCCGACCCGGCCCTGCGCGGCCTCTTCGCGGATGCGGGCTTTTTCCTTGTTCGGCAGGCCCGACGGCATCGGGCCGGCCGGCACGAAGACCATCGGCAAATGGCCGAACTGCAGCGCGCCAATCAGGAGGCCCGGAACGATCTTGTCGCACACGCCGAGCAGCAGCGCGGCATCGAACATGTCGTGCGACAGGGCCACGGCCGTTCCCATGGCGATCACGTCGCGGCTGAACAGGCTCAGTTCCATGCCGCTGGTGCCCTGCGTCACGCCGTCGCACATCGCCGGCACGCCGCCGGCCACCTGCGCCGTGGCGCCCTGCCTGCGCGCCTCGTCCTTGATCAGCGCCGGATAGCCCAGCAGCGGCGTGTGCGCCGACAGCATGTCGTTGTAGGCGGTGACGATGCCGATGTTGGGCCGGCGCTCGGTCACGACCTTGAAGCGGTCGTCCAGCGGCATGCCGGCCACCGCATGCGCAATGTTGGCGCAGCCCATGCGGTCCATGCTGGGCTTGCGGCTGCCGTCGGCCTGCAGTTGCGCCAGGTAGGCGGTGCGCGCCGGCTGACTGCGCTCCTGGATGCGGGCGGTGATGTCTGAAACGGCGGAATGAAGCGCCATGGTGAAACCTTTCAATCAAGCCATCCCGGACTCGGGGATGTA
This sequence comes from Polaromonas sp., assembly GCA_028292345.1. Taxonomy (GTDB): domain Bacteria; phylum Pseudomonadota; class Gammaproteobacteria; order Burkholderiales; family Burkholderiaceae_C; genus Polaromonas. The sequence goes on from JAQGMN010000281.1 coordinate 4,439, forward strand.
ACTTTATTACGGCGTCTATGGTAACTAATATCCCCGCCGTTAGGGCGCCAAATGGTTACTTTGCGGTTACCAAACGAAGTCCAGGAAAAACCGAAAAATGGCGCAAAAAAAATCCGCAGGGCGCAAGCCGCAGCGGATTCGTGGCGCCAGCCCTGAAGGCCGGCAGGGCGGAAGTTATTCGAGGCTGATTTCGACCCGGCGGGCTTCGGCGTCGCTGCCCGTGTTGTTGCCGGCGATCTGCTCGGGCTTTTTGAGTTCGATCTGGCTTTCGGGCACGCCCGCTGCCGTCAGGGCATTGCGCACGGCCAGCGCGCGCTGCTTGGCCAGTTCGGCATTTTGCTCGGCGTTGCCGGTCGCGTCGTGAAAACCCGAGACCGCGACCTTGCGGCCGGCCTGCGCCCCCTTGACCACGTCCAGCAGCGCCTCGCTGGCGCCAAGGGCCAGGTCGGCCTTGCCGGAAGCGAAGTAGAACTTGACGATGCCCTGCTCGACCTTGACGCTGGCCGCGTCGGAAGCCGCCTGCGCCGCTGAACTGGAGGTTGCGGGAACGGCCGCCATGCCCGGTGCGGCGGCTGTCTGGGCAGCCGGGGCGGCTGCGGCCGGCACGCCGCGATGCCTGACCCCAAACACCAGCACCGAGGCCACGATGATGGCAATCAATCCAAACACCAGAAACAGCGCCACGCGTTGCGCGCTGTCGTCATCCTGAGAAACCATGGGAACTTCCTTTTTAAAAAACTGCCAATATTGTAAAGTGACGCTGTGACCACTCTAGCAAATGCCCCTTGCGACCTGGCTTACAAAGCCCGTGACCCCGCCGCCATGCTCGAAGCCGCGATGCGTGAATGGGGCGGCCAGGCCGACTTGTGGGTCTTCGGCTATGCATCGCTGATCTGGCGGCCCGAATTCGAATCGGCCGAAGAGCGTTTTGCCACCCTGCACGGCTACCACCGCGCGCTGAAAATGTGGAGCCGCGTCAACCGCGGAACGCCTGCGCTGCCGGGCCTGGTGTTTGGCCTGCTGCCGGGCGGCAGCTGCAAGGGCATGGCCTATCGGCTGCCCAGGGACCATGTGCCCGATGTCCTGCCCGCCCTGTGGGCGCGGGAAATGCCCAACGGCGTCTACGACCCGAAGTGGCTGCGCTGCCGCACGGCGCAGGGCGATGTCAGGGCGCTGGCCTTCACGCTGTCCCGGCGCAGCCCCAACCACACCGGCGTGCTGAGCGAAGAGCACTACCGCCAGATATTTTCCAGTGCCTGCGGCCGTTACGGCACGACGCGCGACTATGCCCAGCTGACCTATGACAAACTGCGCATGCTCGGCATTGACGACCAGGCGCTGGGCAGGCTGCTGCAACTGGCCGGGCATTGAAAGGCAGCGCGCATTCGGCGGCGCTGGCGTGAATCGCCCCGCCGGCCGCTGTTCCAGCATTCACAACCACCATCCGCAAGGAGACTTCATGACTCGCACCTTCATCCTGCTGGCCAGCGTGCTGGCACTTGGCGCCTGCGCCAGCACCGCCACGGGTCCGCGCGCCGTGGCCCAGCTGCAAAGCACCACCGGCAATACGGCCAGCGGCTCGGTCAATTTTGCCCAGCGAGGCGACAAGGTGCTGGTTTCCGGCATGGTCAGCGGGCTCAAGCCCCATGCCGAGCACGGTTTTCACCTGCATGAAAAAGGCGACTGCTCCGGCGGCGACGGCATGGCTGCGGGCGGCCACTTCAATCCCGGCGGCCAGCCGCACGGCAAGCATGACGGCATGGCGAATCATGCAGGCGACCTGCCCAGCCTGAAGGCCGATGCCAGCGGCGTCGCCCGGTTCAGCTTCGAGTCCAGGGGCATTGCCGTCGGCAGCGGCGCCGGCAACATCGTCGGCCGCGGGCTGATCGTCCACCGCGATCCCGACGACTACACCACCCAGCCCACCGGCAATTCCGGACCGCGCCTGGCCTGCGCCGTGGTGACCCCAAGCTGAGCCTTGACCCGCGCGAATTTGGCACCGGACTTTATACTCCGGGCCATGTCCGACCCCACCACCTCCATCGCCGACCTCCGCAAAAGCTATGAGCGCGCCGAGCTCAATGAAGACGCCTCGCATGCCGATCCGTTGAAGCAATTCGACCAGTGGCTCGGCGAAGCCATCTCGGCGCAGGTGCCCGAGCCCAATGCCATGACGCTGGCCACGGTCGCCAGCAACCTGCGCCCGTCCACCCGCGTGGTGCTGATCAAGGGTTTTGATGCGCAGGGCATCGTCTGGTACACCAACTACGCCAGCCGCAAGGGGCTGGAGCTGGCCGGCAATCCGTATGCGGCGCTGCAGTTTCACTGGGTCGAGCTGGAGCGCGTGGTGCGCATCGAAGGCATGGTGGAAAAGGTGTCGGAGGAGGAAAGCGACGCCTATTTCCACAGCCGGCCGCTGGACTCGCGCATCGGCGCCTGGGCCAGCCCGCAAAGCGAGGTGATCTCAGGGCGGGGCGTGCTGGTGGCCAATGCCGCCAAATTCG